>CAZDAB010000058.1:0-11143 GCA_964502855.1 uncultured Desulfobacteraceae bacterium
CAAAAAATGCCAATCTAATTGCGCCTAACTTTGCATCTTACTGCGGGGTTCGTCCGGTTCACCGGCGGAGAATGCCGGAAACAACCCCGTAGTGGGATCATTCCCGGCCCTCGCACTGGACTTCGACGGCGAGATCCGGCCTAACGGCAACGTCGACATCGGTGCCGACGAGCTGTACTAAGCCTAAACATTCCCCCGCCGGTTCTACGCCGGGGGGGGGGTTACCATGAAAGGAGATTTATCATGGATATGACCAAGAAATTTTTAATTTCCCTTTTAATGGTTCTGTTTCTGCTAACCGCAGTGGCACCGGTAGGGGCCGCGGTTCTGATTCAGTGCCCGGGGGACCTGAACGGCGATGCAGTACCGGACCCGTTCCTGCTCAGGCGAAACGGTACCCCCAACCCTGCCCGGCCCAATCCCGATTTTGATCCCAACGTCAAATGCATGCATCTGGGAGCAGGAGACGGCTTCGTCACCATGGCCGACGGGCACCTGCAATACATCTTCAGCTTCAACGACCTGACCGGCGTCATTGACGACCCGGACACGGCGTTTGATGAAAGAATGGACACCGGCATGCTGGGAGCGACCTTCCCGGCGCCCACGATCACCGTCAACGAAGGTGACAAGTTCTACCTGAGCCTGACCAACGTGGGCATGATGATGCGGCCGGACCTCTTCGACCCGCACACCGTCCACTGGCACGGGTTTCCCAACGCCTCATCGGTCTTCGACGGTGTACCGGATGCCTCCATCTCCATTAATATGGGCTTTACCTTTACCTATTATTATAATGTGGTGGAACCCGGCACCTACATGTACCACTGCCACGTTGAGGCCACCGAGCACATGCAGATGGGCATGCTCGGCAATCTTTACGTGCTGCCCGGACAGGACCGGCTGCCCAACGTAACGGTATTGGGGGCCTATGTCCACACCAACACAGGTGATGCCGACGTGGCGCCATTCGGGGATTTTCCAGGTCCCGGAGATGTGGACCTTAATGGAAACGGCCGGTTCGACGAAGGTACTCACGACAGGTATGCCTATAATGACGGAGACGGTTCCACCAGATATGACGTGGACTACCCGATCCAGATCGGTTCTTTTGACGGGAACTTCCATGACGAACACCTGGCGGTACAGCCGCTCCCCTTTTACTACATGCGAGACGACTATCCCATGTTGAACGGTCGCGGCTACCCCGATACCATTAATCCCGTTTCCCTTCCCGTACCCGTGGATGATAGGGGTTCCCCGGCAAATGCCACCATGAACTTTCCTGCCGGGAACCCATCCCAGAATGTGAGCGCGCTGATTACAGCCTCTCCGGGACAGCGGGTGCTGCTGCGCATCTCAAATCTCAGCGTGACCCGGTTTTATACCGTGGCGACGCCGGGCATCCCCATGAAGATCGTGGGTTTCAGCGCCAGGCTGCTGCGGGGGCCGAGTCCCGATGGAGGAGTGACACCAGGCATAAACCTTTACTACGACACCAACTCGGTGACTCTCGGCGGCGGGGAGGCTTTGGATGCGATTTTGGAAATCCCGGCCACAGCGGCCATCGGTTCGACCTACTTTTTCTATACTACCAACCTGAATTACCTGAACAACGGCATCGAAGATTTCGGGGGCATGATGACCGAAATCAGGATCCAATAAGGCAAGGAGGACTGCAATGAAAACAATTCGAAAAGACTTACCCAAAGCCGGCCTCCTGAAGATTGCCGCTCTGGTCACGCTCCTGATATTGTTCGCGGCCGGTTCGCAGGCCGCCATCAACGGAGTCAGCGGCACGACCTTCAGCCTGACGGCCAAAACAGACTACATCGCCACGGGCGACGGCGGCAGCGTATATTTCTGGGGCTATGCCCTGGACGCGGGTCGTGCCCAATATCCCGGCCCGACTTTTATCGTCAACCAGGGAGACACCATCACCATCAACCTGACCAATGCCCTGCCGGCGGATGCCGGTCCGGTCTCCATCGTATTTCCGGGCCAGGAAGGGGTAACTGCAAGCGGCGGATCATCCGGCCTTTTGACCAATGAAGCGCCTCCTGATGGAAGCACTGTTGTTACCTATACGTTTACCGCAACGCATGCAGGCACCTATCTTTATTATAGCGGGACCAGTCCGGAACTCCAGGTAGAAATGGGGTTTGTGGGTGCGATCATCGTACGGCCCTACTTGGGAGCGGGTTACGCATACAATCACAATGACAGCCGGTACGACCAGGAGTACCTGTTTCTGTTGTCCGAAATGGATCCCCGCATCCATCAGGCCATCGAATTTCAGGGAGTGGCGGCCGTCGATCCCGATTGGTTGTCCGATTACTTCCCCGGCTGGTGGTTTATCAACGGACGCAACGCCCCGGACACGATGCTCATGGCCGGTGCGGGATGGCTTCCCACCCAGCCTTACAACTGCATGCCGCGCACCCACCCCGGCGAGAGGATGCTCATGCGGGTGGTCGACGCCGGCCGGGACATGCATCCTTTCCACCACCACGGAAACCACGCCCGACTTATCGCCCAAGACGGGCGTCTGCTCGATACCGGCAGCGGCTCGCCGATGATCGACCTCAGCTACATGGAGTTCACGGTTCAGGCCGTTCCGGGAGCGACCGCTGACGCCATCTTCGACTGGACCAGCAAGGGCCTGGGCTGGGATATTTACGGCGACCCGGCCGATCCGGACTATGCTCACCAGTGCAATGGATTGGATGTTCCTTCAGATGTCATCGATCCGAACACGGGCGAGGACTGCAATTACCATGGCGTGCCCATACCCGTTGTTTTGCCCGAAAGCCAGTCCCTGACCTTTGGCGGGTTCTGGAGCGGCAGCCCGTATTTAGGATCTCTGGGCACCCTGCCTCCGGGGGAGGGCGGTCTCAATCCCAACGGCGGTCTGGCCTTTATGTGGCACTCCCATACGGAAAAAGAGATGACCAACTACGACATTTTCCCGGGCGGCATGATGACGATGTTTGTCCTCGAGGCGCCCGGTGTACCCATCGAATAACGAAAGGAGGGGAAGGATATGAACACCACTAAACTCATGAAAAGCATGCTGAGGGCAACGCTGATACTCGCGGCCCTGGCACTGACCGCAGGCCCCTCCTTTGCAGCGACCTATAATCTGGCGGCTGTGGAGGCCCAGTGGCTGCCTCCGGGGGGTACTGCGGGTGTTGACGAAATTACCATGTGGGGCTTTGTAACGGATACGGGAAGCTGTCCTGGCGGACCTGTTGACTGGCAGCCCGGTCCGACACTGCAACCGACGGACGGCTCACTGACGATTAACCTGCGCAATTGCCTGGCAGAGCCGGTCTCCATCGTGATTCCCGGGCAGGCTTCCACCGGTACACCAGTGTGGGATGATGGGTCGACGGGCCCCAGAACGTCTCTTACGCAACGGGTAAGATCGCTGTCCCTTGAGACACCTCCGGGCGGCACCACAATCACACCCTATGTCTGGACCAGCATCAAAACCGGCACTTACCTCTACGAGAGCGGCTCCCACCAGGCCTTGCAGGTTCCCATGGGCCTATACGGGGCGTTGACCGTGCTCCCGGCCACTGGCGGGTCGGCGTATACGCCTTCGCTGACGAATCCGGATACCGCTTTCGACACCGAAGTGGTGCTTTTATACAGCGAAATCGACCCGGCGCTGCACGACCCGCCGGGAGTTTCCAAACCCCTGGACTACATCCCGGCGTATTACCTGATCAACGGCAAGCCTTATGAAGCCGGCGATGCGCCTTTTTCCGCCGGAAGCATCAACCAGAACGTTCTGATCCGGTTTTTGAACGCAGGCCTGAAAACCCACGTTCCCACGCTGTTGAACGCGCCGTACATGAGTGTGATCGCCGAGGACGGGAACCTGTATCCTTATGCAAGGTCCCAGTATTCGGTGCTCCTGGCCGCTGGCAAGACAACGGATGCCATCTGGACGCCTACGGCCCAGCGTACCTTCGCCATTGTAGACCGTGCCAATTCTCTGACCACCGCCGGCGCGACCGGCGGGGGAATGCTGGCCTACCTGCAGGTGGGGACCTCGTCCGGTGCACCGACGGCTGTGGATGACACATACGCCATTTCAGAGGACGGCAGCCTGACTGCAACGGCCGGCGGAGCGCCTCCCGGAGTCCTCGATAACGATACCGGTGCGACCAGTGCCACTCTCATCAGCGGCCCCTCTGCGGGCAGTCTTGTAACGGGCTTGAACAGTGACGGGTCTTTCACCTATACGCCCAATCCAAATTTCAACGGAACGGACATCTTTACGTACCAGGCCAGCGACGGGACGCTTTCCAGCAATGTGGCGACGGTCTCGATAACAGTTGCTCCGGCAAATGACGCGCCCGTGGCGATGGATGACACTTATGAAGCGGCCGAGGGAATCCCCCTCAATGTTGCCGCACCCGGTGTGCTCGGAAATGACAGCGACGTGGACGGTAACCCGTTGACAGCGGTACTGGATACGAATGTAACCGGCGGAACACTCACACCGCTTCCGGACGGATCCTTTACCTATACCGCGAACTCCGGCACAACATCAGACAGTTTCACGTACCACGCCAATGACGGTGTTGCCGACAGCAACATTGCAACGGTGACCATTACGGTCAGTCCTCCTGTCAATACCGCGCCGGTGGCCGTTGATGATTTCGCAACAATGCAGAAAAATTCAGGTCCGATCTTTATCCCCCTGATTGCCAATGATACGGATGCGGAAAACAATATCGATCCCAATGGTATCGTGATAGTTGCTAACCCGAACAGGGGAGGGACCATAACTGTTTTGACCAACGGCGTTAACTTCACGCCAAAGAATAATTTCAGAGGCACGGATGTGTTCACCTATACCGTTACCGACGCCGGGACGCCGCCGTTGACGTCAAACACGGCTACGGTCAGAGTGAATGTAACCAAGTAATCCGATGACCTGCGATCGGCCGGGTATCTTCGTTGATACAAAAAGTGTCCGGCCGGCCAGGATCGCGGTTGCTGTTTCACGACATAGATTATCAACAGTATCGGTCGCAAAAAGTGCGTGTGAAACCGCAATTGGAAACGACCGATCAGCAAGGGAACACTCAATGATCACACGAATACTGTACCGACGATGCATTCGAGAATTCACGGTCCCGGGCCTTCATGGCATGCATCGGAAAGTTGAGAAGCGACTCCCAACCCGATGTTCCGCCTGTCTGATCATTTGGGTCTGTGCCGTCATGCTTTTGGCGTCGACCGGATGGGGCCAGGCTTCGGGTATGTCCAAGAGCAAGCAATCCGATATCGAAAAGAAATGGGGGGTTCAAATTGTCGGTATACGTCGGACGGCTGCCGGCCATATGCTCGATTTTCGCTATCGAGTTGTGGATTCCAAGAAGGCCGCGCCCCTTTTTGTCCGTCAAACCAAACCGTATCTGATCGACCAGGCCAGCGGAAAATCTTTGGTCGTTCCCAATTTGGCCAAGGTCGGGCCTCTGCGAAGTTCAAATCAGCCCCAGGAAGGACGGACTTACTGGATGTTTTTCGGGAATCCCGGATTGGTGAAAGTCGGCAGTAAGGTTACCGTGGTGATCGGTGATTTTCGTGCTGAAAACATAAAGGTTGAATAGCAATGGTATTCAGTCCATGGAAGTAAAACTCAAAGTTGTTGGAAGCTGAAAGGTCAGGGCTGAGAGGGTACTATTGTTCCGATAAAAAGATTCTTTAATCGATTAAAAATGGTCTTTCGGACAATTTCTTCCTTTGAACCGTGACTTTTGAGCTTTTATAGGAGGTAGATCATGAAAAAAACCTTATTCACCATACTTATAAGCTTCATTCTTATTGTTAGAACGGGATCTGCGAGTAAGGCGGGTATCATCCATCCGGATCTGGAGATGCTGCTTCAGACCTTAACCCCTGATAAAGAGGTACATGTGATTGTGACGCTGTCCGACCAGGTCGACCTCAAAAAGATTAAAAACAAATATAAAGATGACAAAGGCAAACTCGGAACCGCGATTATTTTCGAGCTAAAAGATAAGGCGGACAAAACACAGAAGCTTTTGAAGAATTTTCTAAAGCTGAAGAAGGCCAAAAAGGTCGTTTCCTATTGGATTTTCAACGGCCTGGCAGTGACGGCCGGGGCGAGCGTGATCGAAGAATTGGCAGGTCAGCCCGGTGTTGAGAGCATACGGTTGGATGACACACTCAGCAAGCCCGAACCGGCGCCCGCCGCTGAGGCGCCGCCTGAATGGAATCTGATCACCATCGGGGCCCCGGCGCTTTGGGATATGGGATACACGGGTTCGGGTATTGTGGTTGCCGGTGTAGACACTGGTGTTGATGCGAACCATTCCGATCTCGTTTCTCGATGGCGTGGTGGAAGCAACAGCTGGTTCGACCCCAATGGTGAACACGCAACCCCATATGATGCCGACGGCCACGGGACTCAGACCATGGGGATCATCGTCGGCGGGGATGCCACGGGAACGGCTATCGGCGTGGCTCCGGGGGCGCAGTGGATCGCTGTTAAGATCTTCAACGATGGGGGAACAGCGCTCTACAGCAACATTCATCTGGCGTACCAGTGGCTTCTTGACCCGGACGGAAATCCAAGCACCAACGATTTCCCGGATGTCGTCAACAATTCCTGGGGCTTCAGGAACAACGTCAATGAGTGCATTCCCGAATTCCAACCAGACATCCAGGCGCTCAAGACAGCGGAAATCGCCGTGGTGTTTTCCGCGGGGAATGAAGGCCCGTCACCAGCCACCAGCATCAGTCCGGCCAACTATGCCGAGAGTTTTGCCGTGGGCTCTGTTGATCAAGATTTTATCTTGGCGAGCTCCAGCAGCCGCGGACCTTCTGCCTGTGACGGCAGTATCTACCCTGAAATGGTCGCTCCAGGCGTAAATATTAAAACCGCAGATCTTACCTACGGAGGGATTTTCCCGGATGCATATACCTCTGTTTACGGTACCTCCTTTTCCGCACCTCATGTAGCGGGCGCCATGGCTTTACTCCTCAATGCATATCCTCAAACCACGGTTTCAGAACTTGAGACGTCCCTGATAGATTCGGCTTTAGACCTGGGTCCGAATGGACCGGATAATGACTACGGAAACGGTCTCATCGATGTTATGGAAGCCTATCTTTTACTGGGCCAGGCCCAGTCACCCACGTGCACGGACGCCGATGGCGACGGTTTCTATTCCACGGTCGAATGCAGCGTGCCGGTCGACTGCGACGACACGGATCCGAACGTTTACCCTGGTGCTCCGGAAGTCAAGAGCGACGGTATCGACCAAGACTGCAACGGCTATGACCTGACCATTAACATCATCAAGGCGGAATACAGAACGAAAAGGGACACCCTCAGCGTGAAAGCCACAAGCGCTTTGGGCAAAAACGCCGCTTTAGAACTTTTGGGATACGGTCCTATGAATTGGAACAAAAAGGCATCCGCATGGACCATATCCGTAAGAAAAGCCGGAGGAAATCCCGGAATGGTGACAGTTTCAGGAATTGAAGGTTCGGATAGCGCTCAGACGATCTCAAAGTAAAAATTTGCCTTGTCATAAAACGGGAAGACAACTGAACACAAAGGATCAAGACTGTGAAAATTGAACGCAGGAAATTTTCTCGCAGCAAAGTCCCAAATGATATGCTTTACCTGTTTAGTATTGATTCAGAAATAAAGGGCTGGGTCAAGGACATCAGTAAAGGGGGAGTGTCTTTTGTATACACCCCTAATGAAGACTATGCGCCAAAACCGAAAGTGATGTTCATTTTAGCGGGCGATGAAATTCCATTTTATTTGCCGGATATCCTATGCAAAATCATCTATGACATTAAGATTGATAACGATGACAGCATATTCGGGGGTTCTAAAACCAGGCGTTGCGGTGTGCAATACGAGAAACTTGATCCTGAAATGCAAGAAAAGCTTGTGGATTTATTGAGCAACGAGGCCATACGGTCCGACATTTAAGTAATGAGGCATTATGATCTCTTCCCCATATAGAAAGAAATCAAAAAGACCTTAAATGGAGATGTAAGTCCTTTTGTTCAACAAAAAGAGAAAAAAGGGCTTTTTAATAAGATATGAATATTAAAAGAATCGAGCCTGTTTTAAATTTTGGGCTCTCCAATATTTAAATGTCGGGCGAATCTGTGATAACTCCTTCGCTAAGCCCCCGGCTAAGCCGGGGAGAATAGAAAAAGCTATGCTGTAGCATTTAATAAAAAAGCTCCTTGTCGTAAGATAGGACGGGGCTGCACCCGTAACCGAGTCGAACGAAAGGAGCTAAGATGAAAAGGAGTTTATCACATACCGTTTGGGAATGTAAATACCATATTGTCTGGGTGCCGAAGAAACGGCGTAAAATCATATACGGGAAACTGCGCAATGAATTAAGAACAATTGTCAAGCGCCTTTGCAAGTACAAAAGTGTGGAAGTGATCGCAGGAAGTATGTGTATAGACCATATCTACATTTGTTTAGCAATACCGCCGAAATATTCAGTATCAACCATAGTAGGGTACCTCAAAGGCAAAAGCGCAATGATTATGTTCGAAAAATACAGCCGATTGAAGCGGAATTTTAGAGGGCACAGTTTTTGGGCACGTGGATATTATGTAAGTACAGTCGGCTTGGATGAAGCTAAAATAAGGAAATACATAAAGAATCAGGAAGTTAATGAGTCTGTTGAAGACGAATATGACAGTGATTTGAGTGACCCCTTTTAGGGCAGCCCGTATCAAATGCTGTTTAAAAATAGTTTGAGTTGATGCAATTGACAAGGTGTAGCTCCGTTTCTTGCTGAGATTAAATCAACAAATAATCCCTTAAGGGATGCAGGTAACAATGCCCTTATAGGGCTAATCAAGCCACCGGCTAAGCCGGTGGTAATGACTAACCGTTCTGCCTCGATTTTTTAAATGCTTTAACATATCAGAAAACCGAAAAATGACGCGGCAAAAATTCTTATAACCTTAACCTTCCAATAGCTGGCACGACAAGTTCGTGACGAAATTTTTCGTTAACATATCTTTGTGAAAATCCCATTGTCTGCGAAATATCCACCAATGTAGCTGCAATTCGCTCCCAAGAAGATCGTTCTATAAGTTGCACTGTAAGTCTTTGTCGAAGGTGAAAAAGAGTCTGTCTTTTAGTATATGTAAATAAACGACTGTTGAAGAAATTGCTTTCCTCCGAATAATTGTACGGAACATACGGAATTTGCTTAAAGAGATTATAACCATATTCAATCGTCTCGCGTGAATTCATAGTATAATGTGACCAGGAACCCATATATCCGGTGATCTTCCATTTTTTGCGGAAGTGTGGCTTCGCTAGATCGCTTAAAGGTAAAATAGAGAGCGGATACAATTGATAATTAGATGAAGACGAGCCAATCGATAAACTATTTATAAAGTTGACGGTGTTTTCAATTGTTGCAGCAGTTTCGCCTGGAAATCCAACCACAAATGTCATCAACACCGTTATTCCGCTGTGGTCTAAAAGTTCTATTCCTTGCTTGGTCTCCTCTAATGTCTGATTTTTATTCATCCGCTTTAGCTGTGCTGCATCTCCAGATTCAACTCCAACAAGCGAACCAATAAGCCCTGAGCGCTTTACTATGTCGATGTTTACTGGATTAATTGTAGATGCGCGCATGAAGCCCACCCAAGAAATTTTAGCCTCAATAAAGGATTCACATACATCTTCTACTCGCTTCTCATTGATAAAAACGTTATCGTCAGTCACATGAATTATCTTTGATTTTCCTCCCGCCTGTTTCCGGAGTGTTTGCAATTCAAGCAGCAAACTCTCTTTTGAACGCAGAAAGATTTTGGGAAATAATCTGAAAAAATTACAAAATCGACAACGATAGGGACAGCCAATAGAAGTTCTGATTGGTACCCACATTGGCAACTTGTCTACAAGATCCCACCGCGTGAAATCCTTGTTATAATCGATCTCTTCATTCTGTCTTGGCGTAAATGTAAAGCCCCTTTTATTATCTGCAATAGCAAGGTTCGGGATGTGTTCAAATTGCGCCTTATGGCCTCGTTCCAATTCCTTTAAAACCATAAGCAAAGATTGCGTACCATTTGGTGCAACAACAAAAATATCCACATCTATTTCCGAGTCGCCGCTATTAAAAAGCATCCAGGAAGCATTATGAGATACATCAATATTAGTATTTTGCATTTCTAGTAGATTATAAAAACTCTTATAGACGAAGACCCCTCCGACAATTATAAAGGCCTCTGGAAGAAACTGTCGTATCTGCCTTACAATGTTTTTAAGAAACTCATTATCGATTATCATCGTTGAGGATATGCAAATTGCAAAAGGATCAACTGAGCTTATCCTGCTTAAAAATTCATTATCACACTTGCTCCCAAGAATTGTATGGTAACCATTAGCGCGTAGCAGTCCGGTTAAATAATATCCTGCAGCTGGAATTGTTTCAGCACGCGAATTCTCTCGCCTTGCTACCATCTGAGGCTGGTATTCATTTTTGGCTAATTCGTAAAGCACCGCAAGGGTTAATTCACGATTATCCTTCTTGAGTCTCAAATTAAAATCCATATGGTATTGTTTTTCGTCAAACATTGGAGCTATTATTGCGATGGTTCTTGTCATAATATTGGCCTTGTGTACACGTGATTGATGTTGATTGCAATTGAAGTGTCGAGGATTTTGGTTTGTTCTATATATTGTATATTGATATGTGTCAACGGGAACGACCGTGGTTGGTAGGAGGGAGGATAGCAATAAAAAGTTCTAAGGTTTGGCGTATCTGCTATGAATTTAGGTGCTTAAATTTGCATGTATCTCCAACAAAGTTGGAAATATCAGTGGTTTCAAAACATTTGTGATATCATCATCCACAGTTCTCTGGGCGCCAGTGGCGATATCTGCAATGGAGTGCAACACTCTAAATTTGTTAGATATCAAAATAGTATCTTATCCAACATTTTATTTTTTATACAAAACGGCTAATGGCCGAAAGACACAATATATAGTATCACCACCGAGCCTAAATTTTTCAGCGGTGATATCGTTTTTTTTAATATGTCTTGGTTCAGCGTGAACTGGAGGATTCCGGTTTTAAATTAAGCTACAACC
>CAZDAB010000059.1:0-11064 GCA_964502855.1 uncultured Desulfobacteraceae bacterium
GCTCTTATCGGCTTACTGGCCGGGGTTTTGCCCGCCCACCGGGCGGCCAACCTGGATCCCATCGAGGCATTGAGGGCGGAATAGCGGAAAATCATAGCATGGGGAGCCGGAGGCGTTCAAAATACGCTGACATGGGTGGACCCCCTTCAGGTTATTGATCGGCATTACCTCACGTTGGAGCACGAAAATGGATGTCGCTGCCGGTGGATTCGTCAATAATGCATAACCAAGAACTATTGCGATTCTCGATTGATTTCGGAGTGAAAATTTACCAGCACAGGTTTCACCGGCCATGGATTTTGAAGACAAATAATGTGAAAAACAGCATAGCCCTGATGAACCATCGGTAAATTCAGTGGACCGACTTGTTATTCCCGAATCCGGCACCAAGACATCCACTTCCTGCTCCTCAAACGGATCAGCGGTTTCACCGATTTTTGAATTTTTACTAACCTTGCCGCCCAAGGATAGCCCCCTCCGAAAAAGGATTTGCCCTTCGGAAGACAATAAAAAATTCTATGCTTAAATTATTTATTTGAGATTTTTTCCCGGCTTAAACGTAACCGTATTTTTGCCCTGAATCTTGATCTTTTCACCGGTCTGTGGATTACGTCCCATTCGGGTTTTTCGATAAACCTTCTTGAATGTTCCAAAACCGACTAAAGTCACCTTGCTGTTTTTTTTCTTCAGACCTTTTGTAACACCGTCAAGAAATGATTCCAATGCCGCTTTGGCCACAACCTTTGTAACACCTGCATCTTTAGCCATCTTTTCAACCAATTCAGCTTTTGTCATCCGCGTCCCCCCCTTTGTTTGTTGTTAATTCATGCCTAATAATTCTCGCTTTGTTTTAAAATGCAGGAACAAAATCAGAAAGTCAATATGTAAAAGTCTTTTTTTCAGAATTTATAGGAAGAACTTATTGAAAACATGCTTTCCTCTATCAGTAATTAATACCCATAAGCATTTGGCCTGACTGTTTAACATATTCTTTACTTTTTTTTGGATTTCGGCCATAATGTTTCTATCTTATAGGATACACCTTCTGTCTGAAGATGGTTGAGCAACTGCTATCTTACAGAATTGATAAACGCATTTTATTTTTGAGGAAAGAAATATGGGTGTCAAACTGGTTATCGTCGGCGGAGTTGCCGGAGGCGCTACAGCAGCGGCTCGGGCCAGAAGAGTGAGCGAAGATGCTGAAATCCTCATTTTCGAGCGGGGAGAATATATCTCCTTTGCCAACTGCGGACTTCCCTATTACATCGGAAATGTTATCGAAAAACGCGAAGACCTTCTTTTGGCCACGCCGGAGGAATTCAAACAACGCTATAACATCGATGTGCGTATCTTCTCCGAAGTAATTGGTATAAATGCTAAAGAAAAAGCGGTGCAGATAAAAAATAAGTCCACGGGAAAAACATACTGGGAAAATTATGATAAGCTTATCTTATCTCCCGGGGCCGAACCCATCAAGCCGCCTCTGGAGGGCATTGAACTGGAAAATATTTTTCACCTTCGAAACGTACCCGATTCGGACCGAATCAAAAAAATTGTGGATGAGCGCAATCCCCGATGCGCGGTTGCGGTGGGCGGCGGCTTTATCGGCCTGGAGATGGCCGAAAACCTGACCGAGCGAGGCGTTAAAACCACAATCGTGGAGATGCTCGACCAGGTATTGCCAACCCTGGACTATGAGATGGCGGCCCTGATTCATGAACATCTTGACGCCAAAAACGTGGAACTGGAGCTTGAAAACGGCGTAAAATCATTTTCAAAAGCGGGTAACCGAATTTTAGTCTCCACGCAGAAAGGACGCGACATTGAATGTGACATGGTGCTGCTTTCCGTAGGGATCAGACCCGAAAATAAACTGGCCAAACAGGCGGATCTGAAAATAGGCCCTACGGGCGGCATTGCGGTTGATGACACCATGAGGACTTCCGATCCCAACATCTATGCCGTGGGAGATGCAGTCGAGGTCAGAGATCTGGTCACGGGCTTTCCCACACTCACCGCCCTGGCAGGACCTGCCAATAAACAGGCGCGGATTGCCGCAGACAATGCTTTGGGCAGAAAGTCGATCTTTACCGGAACGCTGGGGAGTTCGGTGGTAAAAGTGTTCGATATGGTCGCGGCATCTACCGGCGCCAACGAAAAATTTTTAAAAAAGCACAACATTCCCTATCTTGTTTCCTACACTCATTCCGGCTCCCATGCCGGCTATTATCCGGGCGCTACCCAAACATCGATCAAAATTCTTTTTTCCCCGGGCACCGGTAAAGTGCTGGGGGCTCAAATCGTGGGCAAAAAGGGTGTAGACAAGAGAATCGATGTACTTGCCACCGCCATTCGGGCGGAAATGACCGTCTACGACCTGCAAGAACTGGAACTGGCTTATGCACCGCCGTATTCATCGGCAAAAGACCCTGTCAACATTTCCGGCTTTGTGGCTGCCAATATTCTAAAAGGGGATATGGAAATAACCCATTGGAGTGAACTTGACGCGCTTCAAAAAAATGGTGCGATTTTAATCGATCTTCGCACCAAATCGGAGCTGAAACAAATGGGAAAGATCCCAGGCGCTTTGCATATTCCCATCGATGAACTGCGAAGCAGACTATCCGAACTCGATAAGCAAAAGACGTATATTCCCTTTTGTGCCGTGGGCTTTCGGGGGTATATAGGGCACAGAATTCTAGTTCAAAACGGTTTTAAATCCAGAAACCTAAGCGGCGGCTTTATGACTTATACCATGGCAAATAAGGGGGAATAGTCGGTCAGTTCTCGGGAATAGCATGGTTTTAGATTTTCCCATGCGTTTACAATACTTGCAACAAGGTGCCATTACCAATTGCGCTAACTTCGAAGTTTGAAAGTTCGGCATTAAATCGTAAGGTAGTACTGAAAATGATATTGGCTGTAGATGTAGATTACCGTGAAGATAAAGCTGTGGTTGCAGGTGTCATGTTTGAGAAGTGGTCGGATAAAGAATCGATAAGAGAAATTGTCGTTTCTATTCCCAAAGTGAAAGAATATATTCCCGGCCGGTTTTATCAGCGTGAGTTGCCCTGTATTAAGACACTGTTAAAAGAACTCGACACCGAGATAGAATGCATCATCGTTGATGGATATGTTTATTTGGGTTCAGATGATGCGCCAGGGTTGGGTGCGCATCTTTTTAACGCGTTAGAGGGTAGCGTTACGGTTATTGGTGTGGCAAAAAAGCCTTTTAAGGATACCCCAAAAAGTGCCGAGCTGCTTCGAGGAAAGAGCAAACGCCCCCTATATATAACCGCTCAAGGAGTTGATGGGGCTGTTGCCAAGCAATATATTGCTAAAATGCATGGAAAGAATCGGATCCCCACTCTGTTAAAACGAGTTGATCAACTATGCAAACAAAGAAATACAAAACCGGCTTGTGTATTGCGCGCAAACAGGTCAGCACGGTAGGGTTCCTCTTTCAACCCTCCCATATTTACTGAAGCAGTAACGGCGCTTACCTGTCGCCGGTGAACTCTTATTTGTTTTTACTTTTCATGTTTAAGCATTTTTGATATTGAAAATGAAAATTTATCACCCATTCTTTTTACAGGATATCAAATGAAAATACTCTTTGCTGCTTCCGAGAATGCATGGGGAGGCTTTTTAGGCCTGATCCGATCCGAACTTCCTCAGCATCATTTTGAGGCCACCGGGCGATTTGAGGTGGACGACTTAAAGGGATTCGAGGTTTTGATACCCACCATGAGTCCCGTAACTGAGGACCTGCTTGAAAAAAGTGATCGACTGCGACTCATCCAGCAGTGTGGTTCAGGATTAGAAGGGGTTGATCTTCAAGCGGCCAGGAAGCGAAACGTTTGGGTTGCCAATGTCCCTGCGGATATTTCCGGAAATGCTGATTCCGTGGCGGAGCTGGGTATATACATGATGATTGGACTATCCAGAGATATTCGGGGCATGGCCCAAAGTCTGAGAGACCGGAAAATGGGAGAACCCCAGGGAAGAGCCTTGAGCGGCCGGACGGTGGGTCTAGTGGGGCTTGGCGGCATCGGTCAAGCCCTGATTAAAAGGCTTAAAGCCTTTGATGTCCATTTGATCGGAATCAAACGTCATCATACCCCGAACGCCATGAAAGAACTGGATTTGGAATGGGTCGGAGGGCCTGAGGATATTAATGATCTATTGAAGAAATCGGATTTTGTTATTCTATGTCTCCCCTATACTCCTGAAACGAAGCACCTGATAAACCCTACTTCCATATCTTTTATGAAACAAAGCGCTTTTTTAATCAACCTCTCCCGGGGGGGATTGGTAGATCGTGAAGCGTTACAAGAAGCCCTCGCCTCCGGCAAAATCGCAGGCGCCGGTTTAGATGTGTTTTGGGAAGAGCCCCCGGATCCCAATGATACGATTTTCAACTATAATGTATTGGCCACTCCTCATATTGCCGGGGCTACAGACCTTTCCATACGGGGAATTGTCAAGGCAGTGGCAAATAACATCCTCCGGTTAGAGAAAAACAAGAAACCTTTGTACGTAAGAAATTAAGGCAGAACTCGCCATCCCATTCTTCCACTGGGATCTTGCGAACAGGTTGCCATTAAACCTGCACGAGTAATAATCCTGGCCCAAAGGACAAGGCTCTGGTTATCCCCAGAGGGGATTTGCTTTGTTGAAAATTCATTGACTTATTGAAATTCCAAATAACAAATCCCAAAAAACAGACAAATAACAATTACCGAAATTCAAAATCCCAAACAAAAAAACAATCGCTCACGCGGCGCAAGCGCCTGCGCTGCGCGTTGAACCGGTTTGGAATTTGTAATTTGTAATTTGAGATTTATTTGTAATTTGGTGCTTGGGATTTGTGATTTAAGACACCAAACTCCAAGGCAGAGCCATCTATCTCTGACCTGACCCAGAGGACAGGTTTTCAATGGAAAAATAAACGGGTCAGGCATGTGAGCTGTTTTAAATTTTGCCGGTCATAAAATGTCCGTAATGCAGGGTATGATCGATGATATACCGCTTGATATGCATGACCGGCATCTTTTCCCGAATAACATAGCGATACAGCCCCGCGTTGGTGATATCCCCGATAAATACGGCTCCGATGAGCCGGGTGCCTTCCGGATTAAAAACCACCTTGCGGTAAGTCGTATCCGTGGCATGTCTGTATATCTCGAAATCGTGGTCTGTTGTATGAACCACGCCCATGGAAACAAACGGTTCGGCGGCCACCTGGGTTGCGTTCAAAATGCCGAAGGTGCCGGAATAGGCTGTTTTTATGCCGGCCATGTTCTGCCCGGCGCACCGCCCCATTTCAACGGCGTTTGTCCAAAGGGCCGTCATAATTCTGTCTCCCGAAACAGGTTCGAAGGTTACGGCAACATCACCGGCGGCAAACATATCCGGAGCATTACAGGCCGTATACCGGTCGGCAACAATTCCCCCGTCGATCCGCACATTGCTGCCGTCGAGAAACTCAACATTGGGACGCACCCCTTTTCCGATGCACACCATCTGGCAGGACATCTCGCCCCCGTGGTCAAGAGCAACCCCGGTGGCACCGGTACGATCTGAAATGACATGGGTTGCAGCGCATCCTGTTTTGATTTTAAGCCCGGCTCTGTCCAGGGCCTTACGGATCAAGAACGCATCTTCAGGTTCCATGAGCTGTGAAAGCACCTCGGGTGAATAGACAACCAGCGTAACCTTCAAACCTCTTTCAAGAAGGGCAAAGGCCGCCTTTAGGTTTAAAAGACCGCCCCCGAGCATCACCGCATGATCCGAGGTTTCGACTCTTTTAGCCATGTTTCTGGCATGGGCCAGTGTTCTTAAGGCAAAAACGCCCTTTGCATCCGTGCCTTTGATTTCCGGCGGAATATACGGCCGGCTTCCCGTTGCAAAGAGTATCTTTTCATATGCCAGACCGCCGCTTCCGTGCAAGGAAACGGTTTTTTCGGCGGTGTTAACCGATTCCACTCTGGCACCGGTCCGTACAAAAATATCCCGCGCGGTATAGGGACCGCAGCCGGACAGGAGCATATCTTCCGCGCGCTTTTTCCCGGACACCACAAAGGGAATCAGGGGTCGGAAATAGGGCGTGTCCGGTTCCTCCGAAAGCACCGTAACAGAGCCCTGCCGATCATGCAGACGGATGGTATGGGCGGCGGCCATACCCGCGGCACTCGCCCCCACGATAATGTATTTGCTTTTTTCTTCCGTCACTTTATCCCCTTTCCGCCCGAAGCAACTCCCGGGATGCATGTTTACGAACCTTGCCCGAAAAGGAGTCCACAGTATCGTAGACCAGCGCCCCGGTTGGGCATGCGCTCACACACGCGGGAATCTCCCTGTCCGGGCAGCGATCGCAGCGATAGGCCTTGTGTTCTTCCAGATGACGGCCGATAACACCGTATGGACATACCATTACACAGGTCCAGCAGCCGATGCATTTGTCCGTGTCTGTGATGACAACACCGTTTTCATCCCGGCTGATGGCGCCGCTGATGCAAGCGTACATACAGGGTGCTTCTTCACAATGCCGGCAGACCAGGGGAACCTTGCCATCAGGTTCCACCCATTCGACATAAACACGGCTTTTGGGAACCGGTGTTTCCGATATGGCGCCGAACAGGGTTTTGCTTTTGGAATGTTCCACCGCGCAGGCAATCGTGCAGGATAGACATCCAACGCATCGATCGGTTTTTACAAATATTTCTTTTGGCTGTGACATAGCCTGCTCCTTTTACTTATATTGATTTTTTTTTAGATTCCCAATGCCTTGCGCTTCTTATCCATGTGCGCGATCATCAGGCCGGCGCCTTTGACAGGATCGGGTTCAACGGCAAAGGTGGCGCCCACCACTTCATTTGCACCGCGGGTCAGCACCTCGGTCACAACCTTGCTTCCCAGGACCGGGGGTACGGTCCCGAGCACCGTGAAGATCCCCGAAGATACCACATAAGCGCCGATGCTTACCGCCTTTTCGCTCATCCACTCCGGAGCAGCACCCGCCACGGGAAGATCGCTGATATCAACCCCGAGTGCATTGGCTACCGCGGCGCATACCGTGAGGATGCGGCTGATATCGACACAGGAGCCCATATGCAGAACCGGTGGAACACCCAGGGTCCGGCATACGCCCTTGAGCCCGTCACCCGCCTGGTCGGCGGCTTCGGGAAGCATCAGGCCAAACTTGGCACAGGCGATGGCATTACAGCCGGTTGTCGTCACCAGCACATTGTTTTTGATCAGTTCCCTGACCAAAGCCACGTGGCCGTAATCATGCTTGACTTTGGGATTGTTGCATCCCACCACACCGGCGATTCCCTTGATATCTCCGGACTTGATCGCATTCAGCAGAGGATCCAGGGTTCCGCCCAGAGCCTTGACGATGGCTTCGGCGCTGAAACCGACCATGCATTCGGTCTTGTCTTCCGGAATAAGGACCTTTTCCGGGGTGCGAAGACTATAGTTTTCCACCGCCGCCTGAACGATCT
The DNA here is from genome assembly GCA_964502855.1 of uncultured Desulfobacteraceae bacterium. GTDB lineage: Bacteria > Desulfobacterota > Desulfobacteria > Desulfobacterales > UBA11574 > S5133MH16. The sequence continues at coordinate 7,509 of CAZDAB010000059.1, forward strand.
GCTTTGCAATCTCAAATGCTTTTTCTTCACTGAATTCCATGTGGGTGGCACCCGGAAACTTGGCCTTGGGAGATGTGGAGATGAATTTTGTATGGAAGCATTCGCTCAGGGGCCCGAGTGACGGCATGATACACTGAACGTCCACAATCATTGCCTCAACCGCCCCAGTGATAACGGCGAGCTCCTGCTGTAAAAAATTTCCCACAATGGGGATGCCGTGTCTCATAATGATCTCGTTACCGGTACAGCAAATGCCTCCGACATTTATACCCCTGGCGCCGACCTTTTCCGCCAAAGCTACAAGTTCCGGGTCATTTGAAGCGGCCACAATCATTTCCGAAAGCACCGGTTCATGACCGTGAACGATAATGTTCACATGGTCTTGCTTTAAAACACCGAGGTTGGACTGGGAGCGTACCGGCATGGGCGTTCCGAAGAGCACGTCCGACAGGTCCGTTGCAATGGCAGATCCGCCCCATCCGTCGGCAATGGAGGCCTTGAGGCCCTGGAGGATTAAATTGACCGGATCGTTGTCCACGCCGATGTGGGTGCGATGCATAATTTCCACAATTTCACGGTCTATACCCCTCGGATCTATTCCCAGGCTTTTCCACAACGCCACCCGTTTTTCAGGCGCACGCCGGGTAAACTGAACAAATCCTTCCTGCTTGCCGAATTCCCCGTAAACCGCCCGGGCCAGATCCAGGGCGATTTGTTCCTTGGTGCGGCCTTGGGTCTCTATGCCGTATTCACCGGCAAGTGCTTTCAGTTTCTCCTCATCCTTGATTTCGTATCCCCCGCCTTTTCCTTCAGCAGTCAACAAGAGGGTGTGGGCAAGGTCACGGCCATGGTCGGAATGGGCGGCCGCCCCGCCTGCAATCATGCGTATCAGGTTTCGCGCCACGATAATATCCGCTGTGGCGCCGCAGACCCCTTTCTTTGGGCCCTGATCATCAAAAGGGCTGATGCGGCAGGGACCCATGTTACAGTTTCGGCAGCAGACGCCCAGCTCTCCGAACCCGCACTCCGGAAGCATTGCCTCATATCTGTCCCAGACCGTCTCCAGGTTTAGCTGCTCGGCCCGTTCCAGCATTTTGTGGACACTGGGATCTATACTTTTCTCCAAAATCTTCTCTGTATAGGCCATTATATCTTACCTCCTGTTTTTCTGCGGCCATTTCTGGTCGAATTGAAAGATAATCGGATTCTTTAACATTAATAAATCACAACACCGCATGTCAACGCCATATGCAAAATTCCCCAGGGCAAACGCATTTGAATCCCAATACAAGGAGAACGCTCCACGACGGCGTTTACCCTGCAAAATTCCCGGAGTTTCATCACAATGCGTAATATGTCACATATTGAGTATCTTCTCAAAAAATGGAGGCGGCAGGTGGTCGAGGGCTTACGATCAGATGGGCGAATCGAGGATGCGATAATACTGATACGAAATGAAACCCGGGGGGAAATTGATGATCTGAATCTTTCCAGAATTTACTATGATCTGTTACAAAAGCACCAACAGATCCCTGAGCTGCTGCATCATGCGGTCAACCCTGCGTTACAGAACCTAAACCACTCTAAAGCCAACCTTCTGAACCGATCCTATGGTTTAAAAATACCACTCCCAAAATATTTTTTCAATAAAGATTACCCGATTGATCCGAAAACCTTCGGGGAAAGGTTACGGAGGGCTCGAATGGATGCCGGTTTGCTGATTAAAGAATTTGCAGCCTTAATCGGTGTAACCGAGGATACGGTTATAAACTGGGAGGTCAGGGGGATGAAGCCGTGGAGAAGGAATATCAGAAATAAGGTGAATCCGTTTGTTGAAAACTAATCGAAAAAATTCGTTAACCTTCTAAAAATCAGCATTTCACAAACATTCCTTACAAAATTGCATAAAAGGGCAAATTCCCCCGAAAAGTTTGCCCTTATGATATCCAAAAACACAAGGTGCTTAAAATTATGTCAAGCTTTGATAAATAGCAGATACATGCGATGCGCTAAACGCACAAGCCACAAGATTTGGGTATAAAAAAGGCAGAGCTAAATGACCCTGCCATCAACTATAGTTATTGTAATTTGATTATCCATTATAAATCCATCTAAAACTGACGAGTCCTGCAAAACAAGAAGTGGAGAAAAGCATTAATGCCATTGTTGATATAGGGCCAATTTTCAGGGCAATTCAACTAACAGCCACAACGGGAAAAGGGGTTGATGGTGGCGAGGAATTTCATACTCTATACGTTTCATTTATCTATGGCACTAGAAATCCAATCTGTTCTGATATACTCAATACTATTGATTACGCATAAAAGCCTGCAATAAGTAGGCCGCTTAAAATTACAGCACTGGCAATACATATTACCAGAACATTTGCTGTAATTTTCACCCCCTGACCATTGTTGGGTCTGGATAGTGCCCAACCCAACGCCGTGAAAAGAATAATATTGAACAACCCATGCGTAATCCAATGATGGCCCGTGGCTGCCTTCATCCAAGCAAGAACTGTTTCCTCATTTGATTCTTTCAAAATGACAAGAAGTGCACTGATAACGCTGGTTATCGCAAAGGATAAACCAAAAGATCGTGTATATTTTCCGATTTCATTGTGTTCCATGTTTAGCCTCCTTGACCTTTTAATAGTAAGGCAATCTTTACAGCGATACTGATGACGGCGCCAGAACCTTCCATTGCCAAGGAAGTGGGTACAATCAACCCCGCCGTCCAAAGTACGACTTTCCTGGCTGCTTTGTTAATATGGAGGTTACTGGAAGATGCGATTGGAAGATATGTCGCAAGCAAGAGGAGCATTAGAAAAACATGTTCCTTTACTTCCATAAAAAAGTTATGACCAAAAGCCCAAGGCCCCGCCTTAATAAGTGCTTTATCGACTCCATAATAGTTTACGTACCAATAACCGCCAAGAAAGTAGGTAAGCCACATTAAGACCGCACAAGTGATGCTAATATTTCTTATCCTTACCAGAGATGCTTCGCCAGCATTTAATGTATCTACAAAAACCCATAATGCAGCAAGCGTTGCAAGTCCACCCGTGGCAGGATGTAATAAAAGAAGAACATTTTCCATTTATAGCCCCCTTTGGTAAAAACATTAATCATTCCGATCCAACCAGTAGAAACCAATATCCATAATCTATTTTCTCTTGTTTCTATAAATTAAGATGTTTTAATTCAAAGTCAAGAGCATAAAGAATCTCTTTAATAAAATTAATTTATAATATTATCTTAATGTTATAAACATTTAGTTCACAATTTACAATATATTTAAATTATCACATTGTGGTATCAATAGATGGGATAAACAGATAGCTAAGGAGTTGTTGAGTTGATTGCAGATTTCTTGCCGTATTTAGGCTACAAACGATTTAGCAGGCATTGTGATATCTGTAAAGATTTTAGGCTTGAAATTTATGTCACACATAATAGGGAATGCACGAATATTGATGGATTTGATGGGAAAAACATCTACTTAGTGTCTGAACGAAAAGTCATGATTTTGCGGGTAAATCGAGGCACAAAAGCGC
>CAZDAB010000060.1:0-10981 GCA_964502855.1 uncultured Desulfobacteraceae bacterium
GGGCGAGGGGCATGGATGCCCCGAGTCAACACGAAAATTTTAACCACAGGAATACGGGTAGTATTTCGAGGATTAAAATTTGAGTCTGACGCAGATATTGGCGGAAAAGACAGTTTTCGTTCAGGCACTATTTATAACCAGGCTTCTTTATGTGTGAAGTTTACCTCCAATAAACATCTTAAAGAGGCAAAAAATGTACCATGATAGTAATTTGTAAAATTATTCGCTTTTACAGACAGTTATAATAAAAAACTCTCATGAATAGATTTCGGGTGTGTCTATAATTTTTACAATATGTAAAATTTATGAAAAAAACTTTTCTTTTAAAAATAAGGGTGAAATCCTCCCGAGGCGGATAAAATTTTTGCGAAATTGAAAAAAACTTTCGGTTCAAACTGTCACCTGACAACGAAAAGCAAAGAAGATTTTCATGAAATATTCGGGGGAACCGATCGTAAATAAAATAAGAGAGCTATTCTATTAGTGAGATGTGAATTTAAGACAGAATCCCATTCTGTTTATCCTCAAGGGTATTAGAAATTACCTAGTACCCTTCCCTTCATCTAATTCTAAAGTGCTAGAAATATCGGTCCAAAAAATAGGAATAAAATGGTACTGTTGTGCCATCGACGGTTTTTTTTTGAAACTTGATAAAAACTATTTTTTGTTATACGTTTTGAATCGAATATTGTTTAGGACTGGTTTTTGTCAAATTAGATGAATCCTAATTTATTGTATCGGAGGTTTCTAAGCTCTGCGATTACATGACGGGTCGGGAAGTTTTTTCGATTCAATCGCTCCGTGAATAATCAGCGACGACATCATACAAACTCAACCATAAGGGCTTGTAAAGAAAGAACAGAAATTATGACTTTTAAAAAAATTGAAACAATGTCAAAACAAAATCGTGTCCTTTTGTTTGATTTAGGAGGTGTTCTCGTTGAATTGAACGATATATCGACAGTGCTACATTTGAACGGCGACGAAATGCCTATGGACACGCTTGGGTCGGATTGGCTCTCCTCTCCGGCCGCACGTGATTTTGAAATGGGTATTTCCACCAAAGAGCAATTCGCAGACAAATACATTGAAGAAATGAATTTACCAATAAAACGCAATGACTTTCTCAACGCATTCACCCAATTGCCGAAAGGTCTGTATCCTGATGCCGGCAGACTGATACAACGGTGTCGAGAACGCTACTTCACCGCGAGTTTGAGCAACACCAATGCGCTGCACTGGCAGAGACTTACCCATGAAATGGGTATCCATAGGATGTTTGATCAACATTTCCCATCACATTTGACCGGAAAACTAAAACCGGATCTTGAATCTTTTGAGTATGTTCTTCAAAGCCTTAATTGTGATCCGTCAGCGATTCTTTTCTTAGATGATAATGAAATAAATGTTAAAGGCGCAAGATCCGTTGGAATGATGGCTTACCGCGCCAAAGGCGCACAGGAAGCCGAAAACATCTTAGAGGAAATTGGAATTTTAATACCTGAATTTTGACGGTTCCGTAAAAAGTCGGACTTTTTACGGGTTTATCAATTTTGAACGAGCCGAAGTTTTTTTCACCCTTACCCTTCTTCGCCCAATCCTCTTCGGAACTTCATATGTTCCGGCAAAAACAAGCAGAGTGTATATCTCAGAGAAATGACTCTGTCGCCCGTGTTCTTCATAAACATCTATGCGCCCCCTATTGATTTTTGGAATTCACAGAAAATCAGAAAGCGAGAAAAAGAAAACAGCAAAATGCCTCTGCCAAAGGATTAGGACATTGATTTTATATGAGAAGAATTTTCAAAAGTATATAAATGGTTTCATATTAACTGTGAAATCTATTTCACAATCTTATTGATTTATAATTTGGCTGTTAGCTAACTATCTTATTTTATTAATTTAATATCGCTTGATCCTTTGTGCACGCTTTTTGCGTCAGGGTTTGTATTTTTTCGCCACACAGGAACTATAAGACATTAAACAAAAATAACATTTTTAACTGGAGAGTATCCGATGATAATTAAAATTAATGGTTCTGAACTTGAAATTTCTGAAGAAAAAGATGTCTATTTTGGATCTAAAACATCAGGACAACTCTTTAAAAAATGGCATGGACTCGAAGAACATGTAAAACTTGGATTAGAAATGATACAAAATAAAGCTGAGGCGCTAATATTAGAATCAAAAGAATTATTATCAGCTTCAAAGCCTGACTAACCCTACCGCTGCATAAAAAACACATCAAATTATACGGTAAACGGCTGGGACTAACGCTAACTCAATCATCCCCTTGCAACGGCTCATTTACATAGCCGCCTGAGGGATCGGTGGGCCCGGTTGGCCCGGCACTGATCACAGGGGATGCCGCTTGCCTTCTCGGTGTCGTCGCTTTTCCACCTTGCGACAAGCCTCGGCTCACGAATGAACGGTCTGCACATGGATATCCTGTCTGTCACTCCCTCTTCCACCCGCTTTTCCGAACAGTAGAAGCTCATTATTTTAAGAAAAATTATAATGTTATAGCAATTTTACTTGATAATCGAGCTAAACAAACGTATCTTTTCCAAATTTTGAAAAAGAATTTCATGGTAAACGCGTAGTTTTTGCTAACATTCGGATTTAAGTTTTTTCTTTCAGAGGTTAAAATGACCACCTTTGCGCAAAGGAAGTGGCGTTCCCTGTCTTATGTGTCCTTGATGTTTATTTGCTGCGGGGTCGCCTTCAGCGGTTATTTGGGATCAAACATGCGCCTTCCCGTCGTACCCCTTTATGCCCGATCTATCGGTGCGGATACGGTTCAAGTTGGAATAATCAATTCCGCTTTCTTACTCATGGCAGGAATACTGTCTTTGCCCATGGGCATACTCTCCGACCGTTTTGGACGTAAACTTTTTGTGTCTCTGGGTCTTATTGTGCTGTCCGTGACTTCATTTTTACTCTATTTTAGCAAAACCCCCATGCAACTCATGTGGATCTATCTTTTTTTCGGCGCCGGACTGGCCGCATTCGGTCCGACCATGATGTCCTTTGTGGCTGATTTTTCCCCGAGCACTCATCTTGGTCGCTCATATGGCTGGTATACAACGGCCCTTTACACCTCGATGAGTTTGGGTCCCGCAATTGGAGGATTCGTGGCTCAACAAAGGGGATTCCTCCAGGTTTTTCTCATTTCCGGTGCCATCATTTTCTTAACTTTTTGGGTTGCCGTGCTTTTCTTGCCCCCGACCCATCTTATTATTGCCCACAGACCCGAAAAGCGAAACCCCTCGATTATTGTGAAAGAGCTTTTGAAAAATCGCCCGCTTTTGAGTTGCTGGCTGGTTACTCTTGGGGGATGTTTCGCTCTGGGAATGTTTATTACCTTTCTTCCTCTCCACGCTCAAAACCAGAGCCTGAGCGTATGGCAAATCGGTCTTGTTTTTGCCGCCCAGGGACTTTCCAACGCGTTATCCCGGATTCCCTTTGGGTATCTGAGCGATAAGGTTGCAAATCGCAGCACGCTCGTTGTTATAGGACTTATCGGATTTTCCGCATCCATGGCGGGTTTTGCAATATCCAAGAATACGATTCATTTTGTGACATTTGCCGTTGCATTCGGAATCAGTATGGGGTTGGCCTTTACTTCCGTGGGCGCCCTGATTGCTGAAGTGGTTCCTCTTGAATCCCGAGGACTGGCAATGGGCGGCTATAATACCTGCATCTATTTTGGAATGATGCTAAGTTCTGCTTCCATGGGAGCGATTATTCGGAAAATCGGCTTTGAACACGGATTCTTTATTACAGCGGTGATCAACTTGATTTTGGTGGGTTTTTTCTATCTTCTCATGAAAGAGTTTTCCCGGACAAAGACAAAAACATGTTGACCGTTCCAGGAGTCTGGGGGGTGTAAATCAAGACTGTTGTTTGCTAAGATTGCCATGGCGGTTTGGTTTCAGGTTTCAGTTGTCAGCCTACAGGTTTCAGGTTTCAGGTTTCAGGAGGCATACTGCCCTGAGGGAACGATTCATCATTTACGCCATACACTGCCGTTTCCTCAGCGAACCGCCAGCGGCGTTCTCGCTCCAAGACTTTCCGCTCCAATGTTTTCTCCAATCCATTCAACATACGAATGCATTCTTTGTAACGACCCCAAATTTCTAAATACACCTTTTCCGTGATGTACCCTTTCTTAACCCTGACACCTGGAACCTGACACCTGACACATAAAAATAGGGCTTCGGAGCCACGGTTTGTCAATAGGCAAGCATCAGCGTTTACCAACGGCACAGCCCGCTGAGTGAGCTCTCAACGGGCTGTGGGTGGTTAAGAAGGGGCGGGTGTTATATGTCGAAATAAAGGAAAAATTCGTGCGGATGCGGACGAAGTTTTACTTCATTCACCTCGTTTTCAATCTTGTATTCAATCCATTTCTCGATAACATCTTTGGTAAAGACATCCCCTTTCAATAGAAACTCGTGATCTTCCTGCAAAGCGGCAAGTGCTTCATCCAGAGATCCGGGTGCGGAAGGTATTCCCGCCAGTTCCTCGGGGGGCAGTCCGTAAATGTCTTTGTCCAATGGTTCGCCCGGATCCATCTTGTTTTCAATGCCGTCTATGATGGCCATAAGTATGGCGGAAAAGGCCAGGTAACCGTTGCAGGAGGGATCCGGTGTTCTGAATTCAATCCGCTTAGCCTTAGGCGACGCCGAGTACATGGGAATCCGGATGGCCGCACTGCGGTTCCGGCTGGAGTACGCCAGGTTTACCGGCGCTTCGAAGCCCGGTACCAGGCGTTTGTAAGAATTGGTGGTCGGATTGGTAATGGCACACAGTGCGCTGCAATGTTTTAGTATTCCACCAATGGCATAAAGAGCTTCCTGTGAAACCCCGGCATACTTATCCCCTGCAAACAGAGGGTTCCCGTCTTTCCAGATACTGCAATGCGTGTGCATTCCGGTACCGTTATCTTGAAAAAGAGGCTTGGGCATAAACGTTACGACGCGGTTATGTTTGTAAGCCACATTCTTGAGCACATACTTGAACCACACCAACTGGTCACCCATTTGGATCAGCGGTTTAAACCGCATGTCGATCTCTGCCTGTCCGGCAGTCGCAACCTCATGGTGCTGACATTCAACATCTATTCCCAGATCTTGTAACGTCAAAAGCATTTCAGTCCGGATATCCTGAAACTTGTCCATGGGCGGAACCGGGAAATACCCCTCTTTGTGTCGCGGTTTGTAACCCAGGTTGGGGCATTCCTCTCTTCCGCTGTTCCAAATCCCTTCAACTGAATCGATCTCGTAAAACGCACGATTGCTGGATGATTCAAATCGAATATCGTCAAAGATGAAAAATTCGGCTTCAGGCCCGAAGAAGGCGGTATCCCCAATTCCGGTGCTTTTGAGATAGGCTTCCGCCTTTATGGCAATATTGCGAGGGTCTCTGGTGTAGGACTCACGGGTAATCGGGTCGACAATGTTGCCGATGAGCACCAAAGTCGGCACTTCAAAGAAAGGATCCATTTTGGCGGTGGCGGCGTCCGGCACCACGAGCATATCACTGGCGTGTATGGGCTGCCATCCCCGGATGCTCGATCCGTCAAAACCGAAGCCATCTTCAAAACTCGACTCCTCCAGCTCACTCAAAGGAACCGTAAAGTGCTGCCATACCCCCGGAAAATCCATAAACCTTAGATCAACGACCTTTGCCTCATTTTCTTTTGCAAACTCTAATACTTGTTTTGGTGTCATAATACTATTCCTCCTTACTGTTTATATTATATTGCATCCTTGCCTTTTTCCCCGGTTCGAACCCGAATCGCCTGCTCAACGGGAAATACGAAAATCTTTCCATCGCCGATTTTACCGGTATTGGCGGCATCCTGGATTTTGCTGACAACTTCATCAATCCGGGAGGCTTCCAGCACAATTTCAATCTTGATTTTGGGAATAAAGTCGACGATATATTCTGCCCCGCGATAGATTTCCTTATGTCCCTTTTGCCGTCCATACCCTTTTACTTCCGATATGGTCATGCCCTGAATGCCGATTTCATTGAGTGCTTCCTTGACATCATCCAGTTTAAAGGGCTTGATAATAGCTTCGATTTTCTTCATGATTTCAATCCTTTCAATGATTAGTCGATCTCAAACGCTCTTTCACCATGGATAGTATTGTCTAACCCTAAAATCTCATTTTCCTCATCCACCCTGAGCCCGCCGGTTATGAACCGGGTTATGTAAACAATAATGAGCGTTGCGATCGCCGTATAAGCGGCCGTACCAACAATGGATATGGCCTGAATCCAAAGCTGTTTCGGGTTTCCAAAAACCAACCCTTTGGCTCCCTGGGTAATGGCCGGGTTGGCAAAGACCCCGGTTGCCAGGGCGCCCCACACGCCGCACATGCCGTGCACCCCGAATGCATCCAGAGAATCGTCATAACCCAGTTTTTGTTTTAGCACGGCAACACTGTAAAAACCGAGTACACCGGCAACCAGCCCGATAATCAGCGAAGCCGACATGCCGACAAATCCTGCCGCAGGCGTAATGGCAACCAGTCCGGCCACAACCCCCGAGGCAATTCCCAATACGGTCGGTTTTTTCTTAACGAGCCACTCGGTGAACATCCACGCCAGGGCACCCATGGCCGCCGATGTGTTGGTTACCAAAAAGGCGGAAGCGGCAACGCCGTCCGCGGCCAGTTCGCTACCGGCGTTGAACCCGAACCACCCGAACCACAAGAGCGCGGCGCCCAGGGCGGTCAGGGAAATACTGGACGGAAACATGGCTTCTTTGCCGTACCCGATGCGTTTCCCGATGACCAGGGCCAGTACCAAACCGGCAACACCGGCATTGATGTGAACCACAGTACCGCCGGCAAAATCAAGGGCGCCCATTTTCGACATCCAGCCCCCACCCCACACCCAGTGACAAATCGGAGAATAGACAACCGTGAGCCACAATACTGTAAACACGATCCATGAAGAAAATTTCATTCGGTCCACCACGGAGCCGAGAACCAGGGCCACCGTGATCCCGGCAAAGGTCATCTGAAAGACAACAAAAACATAGGTGGGTATGGTCCCGGATAGACTGTTTACACCGATTCCCTTTAAAAACATATTTCCCAAACCGCCGACCAGACCGGCCTGGTCCGGTCCAAAGGCAAGGGTATAGCCCCACATCATCCAGATTACACTGCCCAAACAATAGGCCACAAACGTCATGGCATAGGTATTCAACAGGTTCTTATACCTGGACATGCCGCCGTAAAACAGGGCCAGACCGGCCGGGGTCATCACCATGACCAAGGCCGTGGCAACGATCATCCAGGCCGTGTCCCCGGTATTTAAAACATCTGCGGCAACCGCTGAAGAACACGGAAAAAACAGACACAGAACAGCAATCGTAAAACCGATTAATTTCATTGGTAGTTTTTCCTCCTTTATTTAAATCCGCTCCAAAGCGGATTTTTTTAACCCCTAATGGATACTCAATCCCCTTTACGTTCGGTTCAAGGTAAAACATCCTCGATAGCCGCTTTAACTGCCGCCACCTGATCCGGCGAATCGACCTTCTGCCCGTCAAAATCCCTGACATAAAAAACATCCACCACCTGATCGACCTTGGTAGAGATTTTTGCTACCCATACATCCAGTCTGCATCTAAACAGAGCGTCTGTTATGCTGTAAAGCAGCCCCGGAAAGTCGTAAGTAAATACTTCAACAAGGGTAAAAAAACTCGAGCTGTTGTTGTCCAGAACAATTTTATGCGGTCTATACCCCGGGCGGGGTTTGCCGGATCGATACACATCCATCTTTTCCCTTAACGCTGATGTAAGATCCAATTCGCCGGCCAGAGCCGATTGAAGCTGCCTTGCCGCACGTTCCCAGGTTTTGGATTCAAAAATCCGGTCCGGAGGGGGTTTAACTTCAAAAATGTCTAGGGCGATATTATTCCGCCATGTGAAGACCTGAACGTTGAGAATATCGAGACTATTTAGGGTAAATGTTCCTGCAATCTTCGAGATTAACCCCGGGCGGTCTTTGGCGCAGATGGTGACCGTCCGCGTGTTGGAATCCGGTGTCTGAACGACATTCCAGACAAAATCATCCGCACCGATATTCTGGTAAAGTTTGATATGCTCCAGGATATCTTCAGCCGGTGTATAAAGGAGGTATCGCGGAGGCATAAAGTTAAACAAGGTTTCTAATTCCTGTTTGGGATGTAGCTCGAATCCCGACGATAGAACCTCTTTTTTCTTTTCCTCAACACCTTTGACGGCCTCACGGCTTGCAAGTTCTCCATGTTCCAAAATCTTCAGAACTTTAAAAAAAAGATCTTTCAAAAGTGCCGCAGTCCATTCGTTCCATGCTTTAGGACCGGTAGCCATGGCATCGGCTACGGTCAAGAGATACAGCATTTTCAGATGCCTGGCGTCTTTTATTATTCTGGCGCAAAAAATGGCGGTTTCCTCATCATACAGATCCCTTCGGGTTGCAGTTTTAAACAGCACAAGGTGTTCCCGGACCAAAAAGGAAACCGTTTCGATCTCCTTGTCTTTAAAGCCTCTTTTGGACAACACCGTGCGAACAATTTTTGCCCCGCTTTTGGAATGGCTCTCACCGGGCTCGCCTTTGCCGATATCATGGAACAGGGCTGCCCATAACAACAGTCTCCGGTTTTTGAGTTCTTTGTAAAGATCGCCGCATAGCGGGGTTTTAGGCGAACCTTCTTTGATGCCGAATGATTTTAGAATTTGAACCGCCCGAAGGGAATGCCGGTCCACGGGATAAAGATGATATTCGTCATACTGGATCCGATTCTCAATGTTTTTAAATTCAGGAAGATACCGGGTTAACAGACCGGTGTTTAACATTTCATTCAACACATTGAATGTCGGGGTCGGCTCAGTCAAGATTTGATCAAAGGATTGAACATTCTCTAACGAAGATATAAAATTATCATCGATAAGATATTTAAATTCTCTGGCCAACCTTTTGGCCTCAATGCTCAACGGGATCTTTAAACAGGCGCTTTCTTCAAATATTTTCATCAAAAGACCCGGGGATTTCAGGATGGCCTCTGAGGAAACAAAATTAAGCATTCCCTCTCCGGATACTTTCAAGCCTTTAACCGTGGTAATTTTTTTTGTCTTTCTTTTCCGTTTTGAACTTGATGCATATCCAAGCTCATAAAGAAATATGAGATGCTGCTGTTTTACGAATTCCATATGTCCATGGAGTTCGCTTAAGAATTTTTCCACGGGTTGTTGCCCGTTTTCTTTTTTAAATTTCAGGGCGGCAGCCAAAGACGCCTGGTGTTCGAAATATAGCTGATCGCATTTTCTACCAGTCAGGTGATGCAGACGATTCCTGATATTCCAAATAAATTGTAACGAGTTCCTTAAGGACTCAAACTCTTCGTGAGACAGATACCCGTGATACTCAAAATCTCTAAACTGCCGGAGATTCGATTTGATACGGGCAATCCAGAGCATGGTGTGATAATCTCTCAGCCCACCCTGCCCGTCTTTGAGGTTGGGTTCAAGCAGATAAGCGGAATCTCCGAAATACCGGTGCCGTTGGCGATTATTTTCTATAAGCGCGGCGATTATTTTGTTTGACCGTCTGGGTGTGATTCTGTGACCCAGCTTTTCCATAAGGGCTGAATATAACGGTGACATGCCGCATATGAAACGGGCATCCAAAAGGGATGTTAACACTTCAACATCTTCTAAAGCCAGAGTAACGCATTCCTTAATCGATCGGGTGGCATACCCCACATCAAGACCGATGTCCCATAACGGGTAGATAATCTCGCGAACAAGAGCTTCGGCATCATCAGGAACACTTTTCTCAAAAAGAAAAAGCAGATCTACGTCGGAATAGATACATTGCTCTTCCCGGCCATAGCCTCCCAGAGCAATAACGGCATAAAGATTTTTATTAACAGCCATCTTAGGTCCGACGATGCTATTTTCAAAGCACTGGTGAAAATAATCGTCGAGAATTCTTGCATGTTCTTTTATAAAATCAGGCTCCGTTTCTTCCAAAAATGCGGAAATCAGGAGCCCGGTCTTTTCCCGCAATCTCTCTGAGGCAGACTCATGAATATCTTTTATGTTTGCTTTTTGCGGATTCATTATATTTTAATGGAACAGGTCTTTGAAATCGGTTGCAAATTTTTTTTGTGCATTTTAAACACACATTCAACCAAAATTTTTATCGCGCCGACTTTCTTATCGCGCCCTTTTAAAGAATAATTTAGACAGAATAAAATTACACTATTTGTGACAACGTTTTTAATATGAATAACAGCAACAATTATGCCAATAAATCAAACTATTCATTATTATTTGTTTATACAGATAGTTAACTATCGATATGGATGTTGAGGAAAGATTAATGAATTACACTTTTGTCAGATTAAAGATTTATTTATTTCATAAGTGTAATTTTATGTTTTGGCAAAAAGTGGGCCTTTAAATTGTAAAATTGTAATTTTTGACCCTCCCATGGATCATACGTTTTTCGGAAACCCCGAATAGGTCATTAAAAACATCTCAAGATCTTTTTTAATAAATTCCTTCACATCCCATGCTTCCAAAGACAGATAGCCCAGATACTTGGACCGGATGACATAGGCTTCGGCATTCTGCATTTCTTTTTCTTCCGTTTCTACCCGTACCCGAGTCCGCTCATACAAATCGCCTTCAAATGTATCCAACTGGTCCAATGAAAATTCATTCACATTGAAATAAATTATTCCGTCAGTGATCGCATCCGTTACAGGAATAATTCCGGGATACGATTCTCCTTTCACCCTAAACCGGGCATAGTTTTTAAGAATCGCTTTTTGTGAAGGAAAATGACGGCCTGTTACCGCATGCATTACAGAATGTATCATTAAGGTGCCGTATGCAAAAATATTCAAATTCATATAATTAGTGTTTGAACGATAATCCCTAAGATACTGATATAGATTAAATTTATG
>CAZDAB010000061.1:0-10847 GCA_964502855.1 uncultured Desulfobacteraceae bacterium
TGCGCAAACTGCTCAGGATTGCCGAAAGCGTCGTTGGCCCGGCAACAACAATACGGTAATCCTGCTGTATCTTTTCGACCTGACCCGGTTGGCGCAGGACTTCCGCGTAGAGTCCCTCCGTGGGCAGAAACATAATTGCAAAATCTGTGGTTGCCGGCGGGTTGAGATACTTATCCCGGATTTCTTTTGCAGAGCTGTGAACCGAGCGAAGGAGTGCCGTCGTCGCTTTTTGCACAGCATCCCCGTCAGCAGTATCGGCGGCTTCAACAAGCCTCAGATAGTCCTCCTGAGGAAACTTTGAGTCGATGGGCATCCAGACGCAAGATTCCAGATCATGATCTTGACCGGGAAGCCGAATGGCGTACTCAACGCTTTCCTGAGACTCGCTTCGGGTACGGACATTTTTGCCGTATTGATCCGGGGTTAAAATTTGCTCTAAAAGCGCGCCCAGTTGGACTTCTCCCCAGGTACCCCGCGCTTTAACGTTGGCGAGCACCTTTTTAAGGTCACCGACCCCTGTTGCCAGATTTTGCATCTCTCCAAGGCCGTGCTGGACAGCCTCAAGGCGTTCACTGACAAGTTTGAAAGATTGGCCGAGCCGTTTTTCAAGCGTACTTTGCAGTTTCTCGTCGACCGTCTCACGCATCTGATCGAGTTTTTTCTCATTACTCTCCTGAAGATGCTTTAATTGTGTGTCAATTGTGCTTCGCAGTTTTTCGATTTCCACCCGGTTCGATTGCGTCAGGTCCTGGATTAGCCTGGCGATTGATTCGAGTTGATGGTTTTGTGATTTGCTCATTTCAGCAATAGTCCTGACCATTGTGTCCATGGACAGCTTTTGACCCGCAGAGACTTCTTCTCTGAAATTTTTCGCGGCCGCTGCTGATTCTTCGCGACCCAAACGCAGTTCTTCCCGGACCGCCTGTTCGACTCTTGTGCTTGTATTTTCTTTTAATTTTATCAGAACAAAGATCAACAACAACGCACTGATTGCCAGCAAAATGAAACGGGACAATATAAGTAAATCAGCCACAATATAAAACCTCCGTGAAGTTAACCTGTTAATTCAATATAGAATATTTGTTCAGAAAGTCTTTTTCTTTATATCTTATTGCTGTCCTTTTAATTTTTTGTTATTAAATATTTTTAAATCTATAAAATCTGACCTAAAAACACCGAAGGAGTATATGTCTGAACAAGATAAAAATAAATATATCGACGTAGCCACTCTTTTTGATAATATTGAATTAAAACGATTTGTAAAATTCTACATTTGCTTGATTTTTTTTCTTTGCTTTCTTTTGCAACTTAAACCAATTAATATTCCTTTTCCATGGAAATATTATTTTCTTGCATCTTTCTTGATACCCATTGCCATAACATTTCTTTTGGGTATCTTTGTAACTGCCTTTAATCTATTTATCTTCGGTAATCCTAATCCTCAAATTAATCATACCATATTAACCGAAAACGGTTCTGGGAAAAACAAACATTTGAATAATTTTAAACTGGTTATGAGTTGCATTCGTCAGGCACCCTTTCTGCTGGGCCTGCTGTTACTGTGCCTGGGGACAATTATTTTTTCTAAATTGGACACGTTTATTGTATTATCAAGAGAAATAGGGGAAAAGCCATTCAGTATGGTTTTATTATTTTGGGGGTGGTTTTGGCTGTTGCTACCGTTTTCCGATTTGTCTGGCTCTTCATGAAATATAAATTGGAAAAAATGAAATGCCGGTATGAATACAAACGGGATGTCATGACGAATTTGGGACTTCTCGTTATTGACGACAACACCCTTATTAACCATGATGGACAGGTGATTACCCAGGATGAAGCAAAAAAAAGAATTCTCGAAAAAAGTCCCGTATTAATATCACGACCCAAAAAACAGTAACCCCATTTCTCAATTGAGGGTTCTACTTACCCAAAAATAACTTCACATGACATGAAACGTGATATTTTAAACAAGTCCGTTCTTTTGCTCCTGCTTTTCTTTATATCTGCACTTTTTTTTTCGATGATTCGCCATTTTTTAATGGCGATTTTTCTGGCCGGTATTTTTTCAGCCTTAGCGCATCCGTTATATTGCTGGTTTGAGGGGCGTTTCAAAGGACGGCAAAATCTTGCCTCTCTGGTTACCCTGCTTTTAATCCTTTTAGTCGTTTTATTGCCTTTGATCGTTTTACTAGGAATTGTCGTGGCCCAGGCCATCAAGGTGGGCCAGTCCATAACACCGTGGGTTCAGAAGCAGCTGTCTGAACCTGCAGCATTTTCCAACCTATTGGAATCGATTCCCTTTTATGATCAGATCAAACCCTACCATGAGCTAATATTACGCAAGGCCGGTGAGATGGTAGGCCTGTTGAGCGGTTTTTTGATCAATCACCTTCAATCTCTGACCAAAGTAACCGTCAATTTCTTGTTTATGCTTTTTGTCCTTTTGTACTCGATGTTCTTTTTTTTAATAGACGGTCAAAAGCTGCTGCACAAAATCCTTTATTATATACCGCTTGAAGATCGTGAAGAGCAGCAGATACTGGATAAATTTACCTCCGTAACCCGCGCCACCTTAAAAGGTACCGCAGTTATCGGTATACTACAGGGCGGTCTTGCCGGAGTCGCCTTTGCTGTTTTAGGTATTCCAAGTGCCATTTTTTGGAGTGCCATCATGACGGTACTGTCCATTATTCCAGGCATTGGGACGATGCTGGTTTGGGGGCCTGCAATAATTATTCTGGCAGCATCCGGTGATTATTTTAAAGCGGCCGGTTTAGCCATCTTTTGCGGTCTGGTGGTTGGAAGCATCGATAATTTGTTGCGTCCCCGTCTGGTCGGCAAAGACACGAAGATGCACGAACTCTTGATTTTTTTTGGTACCCTGGGCGGAATCGCCTTTTTCGGCGTGATAGGCTTTATCATCGGCCCGATTATCGCTGCGCTTTTTGTGACCATCTGGGATATTTACGGCCTTGTCTTTTGTGATATCCTGCCGGAAGTAGGCTCGTTAAATAGCGACGCCCCGCCTAATGATGGTGAATCCGATGCCTTAGAAATTAATGATGGGAAAAAAACCAAATGAACTTACGGTGAGTGCAAGGGATTACGAAGAAGTTATTGAGACCGTCAGCCGGCTAAATCGATGATTGAATCTCAGGGGAGAGAATGCAAATGTATCTCTATACTTCCAAACCCTAACATTTTACAGAATTTTGGTTAACCATAATGAAGGTTCTTTTTATGCATTCATCAAATCTTCAATCTCTTCTGTTTCTATGGTAATATTGCCGGTGAGATCCACAGGGCCGTCTTTTGACAGCAGAATGTCGTTTTCAAGTCGAATGCCGATACCTTCTTCTTTAATGTAAATACCCGGCTCGCATGTAAATACCATGCCTTCTTCAAATTTCCGGTATTTATTGCCCAAATCATGAACGTCCAACCCCAGATGATGCGATGCGCCGTGCATAAAATATTCTTTATAGAGCGGAGAATCCTGGTTTTGGTTTTTTACCTTTTTGGAATCAAGTAAGCCCAGACCGATCAACTCGTTTTCCATGATATGTCCAACCTCTTTATGGTATTCTTCAAGAGTATTTCCCGGTTTGAGCATTTGAATGGCTGCCTTTTGGACACGTAACACCGCATGGTAAACTTCTTTTTGCCGCTCGGTGAATTTACCGTTTACCGGGACCGTACGCGTTACGTCTGATGCATAGTTGCCATATTCCGCACCGAAATCCATGAGCAATAGATCGCCATCTTTGCACTGCCGGTTGTTTTGGATATAATGCAGAATGCAGGTATTCGGGCCTGAAGCAATAATCGATGTATAGGCCGGTCCCCGGGATCGATTGGCTATAAATTCATGGTGAATTTCAGCTTCAATCTCAAATTCCCACACACCGGGGCGTATAAAGCCGAGCAATCTGCGAAATGTATTCTCCGTAATCCTGCAGGCTTGTTTGATCAGTTCAATTTCAATATCGGATTTAACGGCCCGGAGATCATGCATAATCGGAGCCAGTCTTTTGTATTCATGAAGTGGATATAATCTTTTGCACTGTTTTAAAAAACGGTCATCTCGTGTCTCCACGGTAACATCCGCCCGCAGGTGCTCGTTTGTGTTCAAGTAAATCCGCTCAGCCTCAAGAACCAATGGTCTGAAAATTTTTTCAAATTCCCCGGTCCAGTAAACGGTTTTAATCCCGGATACCGCAGTGGCTTCTTCTTTGGAGTATTTGCGTCCTTCCCATATTATAATTTTCTCATTGGTTTCTCTAACAAACAGGATTTCTTTATGTTTTCCTTCTCCGGCATCCGGGAAAAGCACCAGAATGCTTTCTTCCTGATCCATCCCGCTCAAATAAAAAATATCCGTGTTTTGAATAAAGGATCTTACGCCGTCTGCGCTGGTGGGCATGAGGTCATTGGAATTCAAGACGGTAATGGAATTGGGTTTGAGTTTCGCGGCAAATCTTTTTCTGTTATCAATGAAGAGTCTGTTATCAATCGGCAAATATTTCATTTGATTTTTCCTGGTTTTTCTCAAAAGGGTTAACAGCGAGGCTCTTTTTTTAAAAAATATTATTATAGCAATTAAAACGGTTGGGTGGCAAATATAAAAATATAAACAAAACTAGTGCAAAAAAAATCAAGAATTGATAGAAAGTCTCTTAGTAATTCATATCTGCTTAATGTGAAAAAACAAGGATTTAGTATGAAAGAAAAATTAATAAAAACTATAGATCTAACCAACGGTATGCGGTTGTGTTTCTTTGATGGTTCAAGACGGCTGGCCGGCGACAGATGGCTGGTATCATTGATTATTCGAATGGAAATACCGGTTGCTGAAGTATGGATTAATGACGGAGGCAAATCCAAGGAAAGGGTGGATGAAATCAAAAAGGTTCTCGGGGAAAAAGTGTTGTTCGAACAAAAAAGAGAACGAATTTTTGTGGGGGAAAGCGAAAAACAGACCGCATTTGAAGAATTATATGATTTTTTTATAGATAGTGTGCTTGGTTATTTATCTAATAAGGCGTTCCCAAAGCGGTATGTATTAAAAAAATACAGGGAAAAAGTTGAACGGGGGTCATGGTATCATTAACTCGTGTCCATCCAGAAATGGCATCTTTCGGCCCCCGGCGGCGTTCTCGTTCGTTTTCAATCCTCGAAATAGCGCGCTATGCCTGCGGTTGAAAACTCGCTCGGGCCTTGCCGGAAACCAAAATCTACCATTTCTGGATGGACACTAACTGAGGTGCGGGGGGGAGTGTTTTCAAGGTATTGAAAAATAAGGGTAACGCAAAATGTGAGGGCGAGGATATGAACTTCAAATTCTGTCCATTTTGCGGGCGTCGATTACAGGCAAGGATGAACGGCACCAAAAAAAGATTGTACTGTGACCCGTGCAGATGGACTCATTATAGAAACCCCACGGTCGGGGTAGCGGTTGTTTTATTAAAGAATGATGAATTGCTCCTGGTCAAACGAAACGGATCTTATGAGGGGATGTGGTGCATTCCCTGCGGACATGTAGAATACGATGAAGACATTCGAGTAGCGGCCGAGCGCGAGTTCAAAGAAGAAACCGGACTCGATGTTGACATCGGGCCTGTTTTTGCGGTTCATTCTAATTTTCATGATTTGGAAAATCAAACCGTTGGGATATGGTTTTTGGGATCATGTACGGGCGGAAAACTTGAAGCCGGTTCCGATGCCGGTAAAGCTAAGTTTTTTCCCCCGGATGATTTGCCGGAAGAAATGGCATTTCCAACCGATCTTCTGGTATGTGAGCAAATCAATGCTTTAATTAAACACAAAAATAAAGGTGAATAATGAATCTTCAAAAACAATTCAAAACTGATTTAACCGCAGCCATAAAAGCAAAAGATGAAGAGAAAAAAGATGCGCTTCGTGTTATCCTGGGAGAGTGTGGGAGGCTCGATAAAAAAGAACTTTCAGATGATGAGATTATAAAAATTTTGAAAAAATTAATAAAATCAGAAAAAGAAATGCTTGAAAAAAAAGGTGATGAGACCGATTCTATATTTATTAGAGTCATTGAAAATTATTTGCCGAAAATGGCAACTCAAGCGGAAATTACCCATTGGATTGAGCAACATGTCGATTTCTCTGAATTTAAAAACAAAATGCAGGCTATGGGTTTAATTATGAAGCATTTCGGATCAACGGCAGATGGGAATGCGGTAAAAAAGATTTTACTTCAGATGTCGTCAGGCAGTTAGGCGACAAAATATTTACTGATAATTCAACTTGTTGTGATAAAAATTAGTTAACGAGCTTTGAAGTCAGGAGACGATCCCCTGATGCCTCGATGATTTTATTTAACTGTTCCATGCTATTTATAGCACGAATAACAGAATCGGAAAGCGGAGCCCGGGTCGTATTATCTGTATCATCCCTGCAGGATGCGATCCCGAAAAATAATAATATGATAACAACCCGCGAGAAGAGCCGCAACCACCGGGCATTTAACGCTATATTTCGTGTCATTTTTTAAAGGTCACAGAAAATTGAAGACAAATGGGTTGAAAATGGGTTATATTATTAGTTATATTTAAACAACTATCCGAACTATGGTTGTATTTGCAAACAAAAAAAAATGGGCATACGGTTTATTAAAATTCTATCTAATATCCGTCTTGCCGCTTCAAAATCGAGCAAATCTGGATAGTTACGAGACCATCAAATGATGATCCGTGTTATGATTAAACTTTTTTTTACAGGAATCCTGTATTCGGCGTTAGCCGTAGTTACGGCCTCCTTCCCTGTTTATGCTGATATATATGTCAATATCGACAGCCAAGGGGTGCTTCATTTTACCAACACGCCCACATCATCCAATTATAAAATCTTCATCAGGGAAAAACCTCCCCTGCCTTCGAATTCAGACGTCACCGACGGTTCCAACAGTTATGATGACCTGATAACAAAAGCATCGGAAAGCCATGGCGTTCCATTTTCTCTGCTCAAAGCACTGATTAAAATCGAGTCGGATTTTAATCCCCGGGCAATTTCAAGTGCCGGTGCAAAGGGTCTTATGCAAATTATGCCTGAAAATATCAAAGCCCTTGATATAAATGACCCCTTTGATCCGTGGGAAAACATAATGGGAGGTACGCGTTATTTGAAACAGCTCATCAGACGCTTTGACGGGAAACTGCCCATGGCATTGGCCGCCTATAATGCCGGTCCCAATATGGTTGATCGATATAAACGAATTCCTCCCTTTGAGGAGACGGAAAATTATGTAGAAAAAGTTATGGAATATTATTCTATTTTTAAAGAGCGATAGCCTCTCAATTCTAAATCATCATTCCATCATTCCAATTGGGGCGAAGCGCCAAACTTGTGTCCATCCATAAATGAGGATTTTTGTTCAAGATCAAGGTATGTGAAAAAAATAACCGCAGGCATATAGTTGATATTCCGAGGATTATTTTTTGAGCATAACGCAGAGATTGGACGAAAAGACCATTTTATGGATGGACACTAACTTAGGATCACATCCCTATCTATGACTGATCCTTTTTTGATAACCGCCTGGGATTCGCCGGTGTTTTTGATCACAACTCTCCCCTTTAGGGTTACGTTTTTTTCAAAACGCACATCACCGTCAATGGTAAGAGAGTCACAATCGATCAAGGATGGAATTCCTTCAGCAAATCTTTCGTCAAAAAGATCTATCTTGCCGTAATATTTCGGATCCAGAGCTATGGTTATCGTCCGTGAACCTACCCTGGGATTTAAAATCAGATTATCTTGCTTTGAAAAAACAAACCGGTCGGATCTTATGGCCAGAAGCTCGTTACATTTTTTTACAGGAAAAAAACGGGATTCAGGAACCCTTATTATCTCAGCACCTTCAAAAAGAGATATGGCGGCTCCCATGGCTGTTTCGACCTGAAATACTTTTGGAGTGTTTTCATCTCTCGGATCAAGCGTTTTCTGGTTTTTGATTATCGGTAGGTTTATGATATTATGTTTTTTAATAAGCTCTTCAAGAGCTTTAAGATTTATCCATATGTTATTTGTGTTGAAAAACCGGTAACGTTTTATATCTTTGAACGCATCCATTTCATCTTGCGGGCACTGGGCAGACTCACGCAAAATCAGACGGCCGTTTATATGTCTGGCAATATGTCCACCTTTTACGTCTGACGGTGTTCTCGGAACCACTTCCATCATAAAAGGGAGTCTGTTCTCAGAAAAATACCCCAGGAGCGATTCATCCATGGTAGCGCCCAGGTTATCCGAGTTGGAAATAAAGGCATACTCTATACCTTTATTCAGAAGGCTATGTAACACGCCGGATGTATAAATTGCTGAGTATATATCACCGTGTCCCGGGGGATTCCATTCCAGGTCCACATTCTCGGGACAGGTCGCAGGGGCAAGATCTTCCTGCAGAATTTTTGGGAACTTATTTTGAATAAATAAAAGTGGGAAATCTGACGGCTTGATCATTGAGAGGGCGTCAATTGTGTCTTCATGTGTGCTGAAACTGTTCATAAGGGCCAGCTTTACCCGGCACCTTTCTGCCTGCTTTACTATTATTTCAAGAAATGTTTTTTCGTTTTTTACCTTTAAAAGAGATTTGGCTTTGGTAAGGCCCATGCTGGTACCCAGACCGCCGTTCAGCTTGATTATAACCGCATGGCGTAATGCTTTTCGCCCGGATTCGGTATATTCTTTAATACGGGTTGCATCTTCAATTTCATCCGGAGCAACGGGTTTTATGTCTTTATCAGAGATAAGGCCGGTTGCTCCGGAAACGAGCTTTTTATAATAATACGTAAACGTATCAATAACCAAAGGGGGGAATTCCACACGTTCCATCTTTGAAATAAAGGATGGAAGATATTTTGTTTTGTCTGAATTTACCGGCATATTCGATTTTATTTATAACCTTTCTATCCATCCTTCGGGATCTTCAATATTGCCGTATTGAATATCTGAGATCGTTTTGTAGAACTTGTTGGCCATGGGACCGACCTTGCCGTTACCCACGGTTATTACGGTGTCGCCGTATTTGATTTCTCCAACAGGAGAAATCACCGCAGCGGTTCCGGATCCGAATATTTCTTCGAGTTTTCCCGATGAATGGGCATCCAACACCTCATTGATGCTGATTTTGCGTTCTGCAACTCTGATATCCCACATTTTTGCAAGGGCAATTACCGTGTTTCTGGTAATGCCGTGAAGGATACTTCCGCTTAACATGGGCGTGATCAGTTCGCCGTTTATGACAAAAAATATATTCATGGCCCCAACTTCTTCAATGTATTGCTGTTCAATACCATCAAGCCACAATACCTGAGTATAACCATGTTGATGTGCCTGTTCGCCGGCGTACAGGCTGGCTGCATAATTGCCCGGCGTTTTGGCTTCACCCACTCCGCCCCGTACCGCCCGGACATGGTTGCGGGTTACCCATATCTTGACGGGATTAAAGCCTTCGGCATAATATGCGCCCACCGGAGAAAGAATAATAAAATAACGGTATGTATGGGAAGCGCGAACACCTAAGAAAGGATCGGTGGCTATTATGGTAGGGCGTATGTAAAGGGAGGTTCCCGGAGTAGACGGCACCCAGTCTTTTTCAATGACCAGCAACTGCTTAAGGGCATCCAGGGCAAAAGCCTCGTCAATCTCCGGGATGCAGAGGAGACGCGCAGAGTTGTTCAACCGTTTGAAATTATCACTGGGCCGGAAAAGCTGAATATCTCCTGAATCCGTCCTGAAAGCCTTGAGTCCTTCGAAAACGCCTTGACCATAATGAAGCACCATGGTTGCCGGATCCATATCCATGGATGCGTAAGGCTCTATACGTGGATTATGCCATCCATCTTGCGGATTGTAATCCATGTTAAACATGTGATCCGTAAAAATACTGCCGAAGCCGAGTTTGGAATCATCAGGTTTTGTTTTTAATTGATCGGCTTTTTTAACAGTCAGTCGCATTTCAGGCTCCTCGAAGATTTTAAAATTTCAGTCCGATAGTTTCCACAGCATAAGTCCTGTCGTATGATCGTGAGCCCTCCTTAGGGGTTTGCCGGTTAATTCCTGAAGATCAATTTCTCCGGCATAAAGTATGGTTTCTGAAAAAAGATGTCCGCCTATGGTTTTTCCCTCTACATCTCCCAGAACAATATGGGCATGTACGACCGGGTTTTCATCCAGTAATGAGATATTTCCGGTGCAAGTTACGATTTCATGAGGTTCTTCTTGGGTGAATGTTGCATAAACCTGTTGTTTTTGATCATATGCGCCCAGAGTCGCAGAAGAAACCGCACCGATTACAGAAAATGTAGCCATCAGTACTGACGACTCTTTACAAAAATCTTCGATAGATGTAATCAAATCTTTGCCGTGAGGAAGACGCCCTACAAAGCGCCGTCCCAGCGTAAATTTAGAACAGGTCAGTTTGTCCATTAAAAACCTCCAAGATTAATATTATATTAACAATAAAATTTATAACATCTCAATAAATTATGGCAGCTCAATATCACCGTTTAATACACCAGAACTTATTGAGAAGTTACAAAATTTTGATTCAAGATCTATAGCATCTTTACAATTGAAATCAAGATCTAAATTTTTATCAAGGTTATTTCGCTGAACAACAGCCTGTTTTCTCACAGGTTGACATTGTGCGCTTTGGATATTAAAGTTTAAAATCTGAGTTCTTCAATACAAAACGGAAAGGAAAATTAATATGACCATATCAGAGAGAATGGCCGATATCAAACCGGTAAGGCTTAATTTGGATAGTAAATTCAAGTTTAAATGTCATAAAGGGGTAAAATGTTTTACCAAGT
>CAZDAB010000062.1:0-10768 GCA_964502855.1 uncultured Desulfobacteraceae bacterium
AATGGCTGTTGTTGTCTTACCGCATCCTCCTTTTTGATTCGCACTTGCAATAACTCTCATAAATCTCCTCCTTTCTTGTAGTTAAAAACAATATACAACCTTTATATTAAATAAAAATAATTTTCAAGTAAAAATACGATATATAGTAATATTTTTGTGATCACCCCCAAGTTATTGTATATTTTTGGGTTTCGGGCCAGGTAAGATTATCATCTCTGTTGTTTTCGTGATTATGGCCCGCTGCTGATGAGCGGCTTAAGGGTGTTTGTTAAGTTTGGCTGTAAAAGACTTGCCCAAGGAAGGAAACAACTCCATGTACCACGTTCTTACATGATCAAACTCGAATTTAGGAAGGTTGTGAAAACGTTGAGGCGTTAAATAAGAAACTCGGCGGGCTGAATTCTCCGGGTAGAAGGATGTATACTTTTAACAATGTTTCGCCGGAATGCGCCTGATCGGGTGTCACGTTCAGCCAGATCCGCCACCCCCACCTTTGTATAGCCTCCCTGACCACCTTCGGCCAACAGCATGACCATAGGGCGTGCCCCGTCGATCTTTTCCTCGGTATCCATCACCAGACCTAACTCTCCCGTGTCCAGTTCTAAAAGTGAACCGATGGGATAGACCCCAAGCATATTAATAAATACCTTAAGGAGGATCGGATCAAAATCCGTTCCTGAGCCGCCCAGCATTCTACTTAGGGCCTGATCAGGGCTAAAAGATGATTTTCGGTATATTCGAGGGGAAGTGATGGCATCGAAAACGTCAGAAATGGTTATGATCCGGCCAAACAGACTCACGGGTTTTTTACGGTTGGTTTTGGGGTATCCCGAAAGGTCATACTTCATGTGGTGTTCAAACGGGGGAAGCAGGATTTTTGCCTTGAGATCACTGGAGGTCTGTAATTTGATAATTTGGGTGACACTGTGTATGCTATGTTTTTTTATCTCTTCAAACTCGATTTGACTCAGCTTTCTGGGCTGATTGATGATTTCAATGGGTATATCCAGCTTTCCCAGATCGTGAAAAAGTCCACATAATCCCAGCCTGTGCAAAGACTTCCGCGAAAGACCGATACGCTGTCCCAGACACATGGAGAGTATTGCAACGTTTATCGAATGTGTAAAAGTATAGTCATCATAATCGCGAATGGTGCTGAGTCCCAAGATAACTGGCTCATCCTCTATAACCAAATCTACCATGTTTTGGATCACACGAGTACATTTACGAACCCCTACCTTTTTTTTGAAAGAAATTTTCTGTGCCACCTCTTTTAAAGAGTCAAGGGCGTAGAAATAAGCTTTTCGAGCTTTTTCCTTCCGGTCCTGTACCTGATCTTCAGGGGCAGTCCCAAGGGCCTCCTCTCCAAGAGGCGTATCTTGTTCATGGATAATTTCCGCCCATATAATACTCTGGTTTTCCAACTGTTGGGCGAGCCAGTTCAGGGGGTCCGTCTGTTGTTCGGTGTTGTTCAAAGTACGGCTGAATGCGATAATCTCTTTGTCTGAGGCATCTTGGATATCGGTGGAAAAACGAATTCCCTTGAGGTTACGCTTTTCCAGGTATTGAAGCAAATTATTAATAAAACTATCAAGTTCACGCCGGTAGCGAAATTTCTTATCCTGCAGATAAATATTTTCGCGGGAGATCTGGATGGTAATATTGTCATCATCCACTAACAACGGGCCGATAACCTGTTTGAAATCCTCAATGCATTTCATCACCAACTGATTGTTATCCTGATGGATCTTAGTCATGTGCACCAGTCTGTAAAAAGTCCTGATAAAGTCCTCATGTAATGATTGGGTTTCCTGGCTCATTTGTGAACTTTTAATGCTTTTCGATAGGCAGATCGAATACTTGGAAACAGGCTTGTTGAAGCTTGATTAAGGATTTCCTTTGCTTGCTCTGTGTTTAGTTCAAGCAAAGCCAGGGCGGCGCCCCGCCGCCGTAGCGAAGTATCGATACTGAAATTCCATCCTTGACCCAGGAGGGACTCGCGTAAAAATGAAACGAAATAGAGGGAGTCACAACGGACAAGAGTTTTGTAACAGTTAAAGATCTGCTGATCGTCTTCACGACTGATTTTCTTATGGTCAAGATAGTTCAATATCAAATTCCCGGTTTCCCGGTTTTTGTAATTTTCCAGATAGTTCCACATCAGCTGGCGAATTGTGAAAACAGGGTCGTCTATGAGATGAAAAAGCTTCTTGATCATATTTACATCCCGACGGGTTAAAGCCCTTAGTGCTTCCAGGCGTATCCTGTCCGATCCATGGTGCGTCATTTCGAGGAGGATTTGCTCGGTTTTTTCACCTTTGATGTGTCCGAGAATAAAAACGAGCTTTTTGACCAAGACCTCTTCCGGTCGATCCAGCAACTGTATTAACGGATGAATATCTTTCAGTGCCAGCATTCCAATAATTTCCATGAGCTGTCGTTCAACAGGCACGGATAGTTTCTGCAGTAATAGGGGACCAAGAGCGGTTATCGCCGCCGGTGGGAAACGGAGAAGCAACCGCCGGAAAACTTTAATATTTTCAGAATGTTGTTCATCTATAGTCGGCAAAGTCTGCTTGAGAGCACCCAACACGTTAGGGGCGGAAATATTAATGAAGAACTGACCCAACAAAGGCTGAGCCCAGGGTTTCTCGGTTTTGCATGATTGATAACTCTTTTGTAAGTTTTCTATAAAACTGAGAGCGTTCCGAAATTCACCTCGAGCAAGTATGTTCTTGAATTCCTCCTTTATAAAATCAAGGATAATTGAGTAGTCCTCCGGTTTGTTTTGGGCTTGGAGAATAATCTCAAGAACATAAAGCACGTCTTGTGTTCCACTTTGGCTTTCTTCCTCGGCAACCATTTCCTTTAGATTCCGGGACTCTTCTTGGGTCAGTTGCCAGATCGTTGTGTCCATGGTCGAAAGGAGCATGTCAACACCCGCGTCCGGGTCCCTTTCGGCATTGGCCAAGCCCTGCTGATCATCATCCCCCTGCTCCTGCATTGCCGTGTCATGCAACCTTTGGTGCTCAATTTCATGCCCGGCCGTAGACTGTTTCTGACCGTCCGTCACTTTGAAAGTGGAAAAATCGTCATCCCCCTGCTCCTGCATCGCCGTGTCATGCAGCTGTCCGTGCTCAATTCCATACCCGGCCGTGGCCTGTTTCTCATCGTCCGCCACTCTGAAGGTGGAAAAATCTGTTACGGTTTCAGCCTTCCATAGGACATCCATAGCCGCGTATTGCAAATGCGGAAAATCCATTTCCCACAAGGCGGTGACAAGATCTCCTTTGGCCTCTTCCTGTAATATTGTATATTGATTGTGAATTTTCAAAAAACCAGAGATTTCAAATAGTTCGAGTCCTTGCTTAAACTCCAGCCACTGGATGCCGTCTCGAAACAAGGGAAAGGCCCATTTTACGGTTTTGGGATCATCCTGTTGAACCACCTCACTCTGAAAAAGAAGCCGATCCTTTTCTACATCGAATCTAAGATTACCATAATTTTTTATGAAAGCATCTATACGGGTCTT
The DNA here is from genome assembly GCA_964502855.1 of uncultured Desulfobacteraceae bacterium. Classification (GTDB taxonomy): domain Bacteria; phylum Desulfobacterota; class Desulfobacteria; order Desulfobacterales; family UBA11574; genus S5133MH16. Next base: position 3,533 of record CAZDAB010000062.1, read on the forward strand.
GACAACTTGGATGGAGTTTTGGCAGGTAACATGATTTTCAGGATACATGGCATAGTTTTTGGCGGCCATAATAAACGAAGCGATTACACCCTTGACGGCTTGAAGTTCTTGAGCCGTTTGCCCTTGGTCCTGAAAATCGATCTCCTTTGCTGTGGGTTCTTCAGCCATACGTCTTATTTTTATTTATTTAATGGCCGAACAATAACCGATCTATATCGCATATCCTTCGGGGAGAGATATCATAGCCGACATTGTAGATTCTCATAATATATATTGTATGTCAAGTAAAAAATAATACAATATATTGTAATGTAGGCGATGTTACCATAAACTCGATTATTTTTTTCATGGGGAATGATGGAACGGTTCAATCTCTTTATCCAGTTTCTTACCCGCCCTTTCAATCTGAATCTTGAGACTGCTCCCGATTTTGCTGTAAAACAGCGCAAGTTTCAAGTCAGCCATCGATAGTATTGACTGATTCGCAACCATTTGAATAACATCACCTTCCTGCAATCCTGCTTTCTCGGCAGGACTATTGCGACCCACACTCATGACTTCAAGTCCATAGTCTTTTTCTTCTATTACTACACCTAGTATAGGCGATTTATCTCCCTCTAATTTTGTGGTAATAAGCACAAAATCAGCAATTCCGTCTTCAATTTTTTCATCCTGTACAATAGCCGTAAAAGGTTCGTGATTTCTCCGATAAAGACGTTCAGGAATTCCATATTTATGTCTAACATGGCCATTTCCCGCCAGTATCACCAGTTTGTTTTCCGGATTGTCTGTTAAGAACTGCCGGGCAGATTCTGCCATGGTTTCATCCCACAGAACTTGCGCTTGTAAAAAGTAACTAAAATCTTTTAACTCCCCTTGTTCCTTATGCAAAGGAAACACCTCCTTCAAATCTTTCCTGTAGAGTTCATTTGAAAAATCCATTGAACGGGGAAGTTGTTTCTTCTCTTTATCGGATAGGCTGTATATGCCTTCACGAGCAACTTTACGGCTGATCTCATCTTGAATATTGAGGGCTACAAGGGGCAAGTTTTGTTGTTTGAGATAATCGATGATCGGTTTATACAAATTATAATCGTACCGCCACCGGCTGAAATATTCCGTCTTTTGCAAAAATTCATGCTCATCTATCCTCCCGGCCAGATAGTCATTCACCACCGGTTGAAAAGGCTTTTGGAACATTTCCATGCCTACAGCAAGTTTATATCCGGCGTTATGCATCTTTTTAATGATTTGCAGCTGGTTAATATGGTGGGCGAACCGGTCGTGCCTTTCCCCTATATAAATAATGCGGGATGCCGTAAGATATGGAATAATACTGTTTACGGTTGTAAGCATATCGGGCTTTAGAACCCAAGGTGCCGGACGCGATAGTACCCGGATGCCGTTATCTGCTCCGGCAATAGCTTTGTAGGTGTTCCGCCCGTTTTTAAAAGCCAGCTCGGTGTATTTTCCGTAATGCGGTATTTTGCGTTGTACCGCTTTAGCTTCTGTTTTGTTTTCAGCATGTAACAGCGCAATGTGCTCCGATGCATGGTATGGATTTTTATAAACTTTTATACGTACCCCATCTTTGGGAACAGCCTGTTTTCCGAACAGCATATTTACAGCAATATTATTAAAACCTGCAATCACAAACGAATTTTCTTTGATCTTACTCAATGTGATGTTACCCGGGGTTACATAACTAATATTTTCAATCCCAAGAGCGTCGATAATCGGTTGATATATGCTCCGTTGCGGTGATGAAACAACGACAGTCAGCTTTTGTTTGCCCATAATGCCGGCCAGAACCGGAGGAATTTCTTCAGGTGCTAAGTGTCGCATAATTGCGTAGTTTTCATCAATGACAGCTTTATTGAGCACTTCATTCATAAAAAGACTGATCTTCTCTTTAGAGTTTTTCACATGGATAAATTGCATATTTTTACCTGTGTCGGTGTATAAAGATATGGGGATTATCAGTGGATAAACTTCTCCCTTTTGTAATAGTTCGAAGTTTAGCTTAATTTGTCCCTGTTGGACACGCAACTCAGCATTTTTTACTTCAAGTCGGGGGATACCTTTCCGGCTGAGCCAGTACCCGAAGTATGGTTTCAGTTTTTTTCCGGTTACTTTTTCAAAAGCGCGCTGTATATCGTTCCAGGAAGCTTTGCGAAAACTATTTTCATAAATGAAGGCCCGTATGGCTGCAAAAAACGAATCATCACCGTAGAGTTCTCTTAATCCATGAAAGAACATTGCTGATTTTCCGTAGCCTATGGTGCTTTGGGCTTTATTCCGTCTGCTGAAAAAATCACTCACAGAAATCGCATTGCCAGCATTTACATAGGCATCGTAATCCACCAGGATTTGTTTGCGATAGTCTGTGTCTTTGCCATCAAGAGTGGCATAATGATAATCCGCAAAATAAGTTGTGATTCCTTCCGCCCAATTGCCCAATGTAAAATCGATATAAATGGAGTTGCCAAACCATTGATGTAAAATTTCATGTCCTAAGGATGTCTTAACAATGAACGGCAAATTCACCACCTGTTTACCCAGCAGGGAAAAAGTCGGCATTGAATAGCCTGTGGGGAAAATATTTTCTACAATAGCAAAACGCTTGTATGGATACGATGTAAGCATATTTTCGTACATTGCCAGATATTTTTTAGTATAAGCAATATATGTATCTGCAAGTTGAGCATCTTCTTTGAAGAAATAAGATTCTATAGAAATATTGTTATATTGGTCTTTTTGCATAACATACCGGGTTGAAGCCGCCAGATGTAAACTGTCCAATGGGTGATTGAACTTAAAATCAAACGTTTTTGTTTTTCCATGTTTTTGGATGGTTACGGATTCAGATTCTGAGGTGGCTATAAAGTTTTCCGGTAAGGTCACGGCGAGATCATACTCAACCAAAACATTCGGATGTGGATACCAGTTGTCGATTAAAAACACATTTTCTTTGTCGATGTAATTAGTACTCTTTTGGTTGAACGTGGCTTCATAACTTACACTTATTTTTTGGCCGTCTTGCATCGTCAGATAGATGCTGTCATCGGAAGTAGTAATGTCAGCGCTGCCCTTCACTTTCAGCGTATGCAGATTGCGAACAATTAAATTAATTTTCATATCCGCATAAGCTTTAATACGGGCAGTGCCTGTGATTTTCCGTTCATGGGGGTTTATTTGAACCTCAAGCGCATAGTCAAGATTAGCACTCCAACCCGTTGCAGGCAGACAAACAATCAAAAGAAAAAGTAGTTTCCTCATTACTTGTGGATGTTCACTATCTAAGTCTGAAATATTTGGTTTTAATCCCCCAAATGTAAAATTTTACCCAATCAAAACCGAACTCCATTAATTCCACATCATCAGTCCGAATTCTTTTTAACAGTGAGGATGTTACCTTGTATCGTTCTAAAAATGTGCTGTTGAATAAAAAGTCACGAAATCGATCAATATTATAAGTTGCCATAAAGGCCATTTTTGCTCTGGGCCCTTCCGGCCCCTGAGAACCCCAAGGATCGGTTTGAAACAGACGTTTTACCTCTGACCAGAGCAGGGTCATTTTATTATAAACAACAGTGTCCTGGTCCTTTGACCATGTTCGGATTGTCCAGGTATTTTTTTCGTGCTGACCCAGACAAAACTCAGGTGGTCTGAAAAAATGAATAAATTTTGTTTTATGATGTTTGGCATCATAAAAAACGCCCTGTTCAATGGGAAAGGTACGGCAGGTATCCGGGCGGTCAGGATAAACCGAGCAGCCGGATTCAACCAGAAACGGACAGGTTCTTTCTTTGTTTTCAGCCATCCGCAGAAGGACTTCCGGGAAGAAACTGGAAGGTCTCAACACAATATCTACATACTTGTCAATAAAGGTGTCTGTTGAGATTTGAAGCCTATTTTTTAGCCGGACAACATCGTAGGGGTACAAAAAGAGATTGAGATTTCGGCAACATCGATTAAAACAGGCAATGCCCGGGTAACATCGAAAATTAAAGCGGTCCCCCTTTTCAATTCTTTTTCCGGGCAGTTTGTCTATATCTTCTATCTTTATATATTTCATAGTTAATATAGTGGCCTAACGTGCCTAAAATTATTGCATTGTAATTATTTCAGCCGTCGGGGTGTTTTTCTTATACGGCTTTGTAAATAGCGTAATAAATAATCAGCGGCGAAATCATGCGCTGTTTGAAACCATTATCGCATCCAAATTTTTCAATGAAGGTCCTAAAACGTTACCAACATCTGCGCCACGGTCATTTTTATCTTTTGCGTTATACCAATTGCCTGTTTCAGTTCCTTTTCCAATTCGGCCATTTCCCTGTAAATAGGTGTCCGGTCAAACTTGAAAGGTTCTTTTTGTTGACACTGTTCGATAAAAACCTCGCAACCCGGAGCATATAACACCCCCTGACCAGGCCGTTGAAGTACATGGGAAATGCCATGCAATCTGCATATCATAGGCCGGTAGGTATAAATCAGACATAAATTGTTAACATTAAGTGGGCACATCAATCTGACAGAGACCCCTTTTTCATCAGGCTCACGGGTTTTCCGGCACACTTCCAAAGCTCTGCGCTTCACCTCGACCTGCTTTTCATTAACGAGGGTGTTGTACCCTTCCATGATATAAAAATATTCCAAAAGGGTATGATGATAGAAGCGGGTAAAACAGCAATTGTCGTCGCAGCCCGTACAATAAAAATTATAATAATCAGCAGCTTCCTGATATTTTTTGTCCATAGCTGAGTAAATTATTTTTAATCGTTCTAAAAAAGGTGCAAAGATTTTGCGATCGATTACCGGTAGCATTTCCAGTATACCTGATAGTGACTTTATGGTTGTATCGCAAGATTGTTGAGCATAATAATTGTTCGGGCTAAAATTGAGGCGAAGGGAAAAAGATTTTTTCGTAAAGATATAGAGCATATCGGTCTGTCATGCTTGTGATGAAATCACAAACAATCCTCTCAGTAGGCTGGTTATCATGATTGCACGCTTCCATCTGCATGGCTTTAAGTTCTCTTTGCAACATCTTTTGGTTTTCCAAACAACATGTGTAAAGTTCGGACAGAATCTTTTTGGCCTTGACAAATTCTCCATGGACCTGAGGTGAACGATACACCTTTTCATAAAGAAATTCCCTGAGTTCGGTCATGGACGAATAAACCTCATCGCTCATTTGCAGACATAATTTACCCTTGCGAACACGGGTTGAAAATACAAGATCCTTTATCATGTTATTTGCGCGTTCGGAATGCGTACGTCCAAGGATTTTAACACACGAATCAGGAACTTGACTTCGGCTGATAACACCACTTCGGATGGCATCATCCAAATCATGATTAAGATATGCCATAATGTCGGCAATACGGACGACATTTCCCTCAATTGTAAAGGCCCGTTCATTGGGATCATCTGGAATAATTTTTCCATACCCCTTGGAATGCTTCACAATTCCGTCTCGGACCTCATGTGTGAGATTTAGCCCCTGACCGTTATTTTCCAGAACATCAACAACACGCAGGCTCTGTTTGTTATGTGTGAAATCCGGCGAATATATTTCTTTCAGAATTGCCTCACCGCCATGACCAAACGGGGTATGCCCCAAGTCATGGCCTAAGGCTATGGCTTCGGTCAAATCCTCGTTAAGACGCATGGCCCGTGCTATTGTTCTTGCGATTTCAGACACTTCAATTGTATGAGTCAGACGGGTTCGGTACTCGTCGCCCAAGGGAGCCAAAAAAACCTGGGTTTTATACTTTAAGCGTCTGAAGGCATTGGAATATATAATTCGGTCTCTGTCCACCTGAAAAGCGGTTCGGATGGGACAAGGGGGTTCCTTTTTTGTGCGGCCCCGAGATTCGGCGCTTAGACATCCGAACGGAGATATAAAGTCTTTTTCACGTTTTTCAAATTCTTCACGAATATTCATATGATGGCAGTTATTCACAGGAAGAATAAATTGTAAAGGAATATTTGAAACTTTACATACCGAAAATCTTGTTTTATCTTTTTATTAGTATCAATCGAATGTTATGTATTGTCTTGGGAAAAATCAATACACGAGCACGAAAAAAACAAATAAAGTTTAAAATCCAATATTCATGGTCTCGCAAAAATCTAATTTGCTCGCTAATTCTAAGTAAGCATCTTGGTTTTCGGTTCAGCCTGTGAAATGTGCAATGCGAAATTTTTGCGAAACATATATTATTTCACTGGGCAAGCAAAAAGATTATTTATGGATGGACACTAGAAAGGTGTAAGAACGTTGAAAAATACACAAGGACATCATCTTATACTCGGCGAACTGGTCGATTTTATAACCGGCGAAACAATCCAGGACACTCATGATGAAAGATACAGACAGAAACTGGCGCGTATTCTTGTGGAGCATAAAGGATATCTTAAAAAGGAGATCGAATCCGGCCGCGAACTTCTTATAACCGCTGCAAATAAGAAGGCTGTTTTAAAAGTTGATTATACAATTAACCTTGCAGGCAAAATTTGTATTATTATAAAATATGGTCCCGGTTCTCTGGTAACCCGGCATCGTCCTGCGCTGGCGGCTTCGAGACTTGTGGCGCCTTATCAGGTACCGGTGGTTGTTGTAACAAACGGTGAAGATGCAGACATTCTCGAGGGAGCGACCGGTAAGGTAATTTCAATTGGCCTTGAATCTATACCTGCCAAAGCCGAACTCATTGAAAAGGTTGCCGATATACATTTTGATCCTATCTCAACCAAACGGGCTGAGATGGAATCTAAAATTATTTATGCTTTTGAGGTCGATGGAAGTTGTATGTGCGATGACAGCAGGTGCAAATTGTAAAAATTGCCCCTCAAGGAATAATTTCTTTATTAGAACAAAAAAGCCCAGAGAAACAACATGGACTATGAACACTTCATGGGTAAGGTACTGGAACAGGCAAGAAAAGCTCTGTCTGCGGGGGAATTCCCGGTAGGCAGTGTAATTGTATATCAGGACAGGATTTTGGCAACCGGTTCCAGAAAAGGTACATCAGGGGATTTCCCAAATGAAATTGACCATGCCGAAATCATTGCTTTAAAACAACTGATTAATTTAAAAGTAAATACTGACAACAATAAAGTCATCCTTTTTACAACTTTAGAACCTTGTATGATGTGCCTGGGTGCAATGATTTTAAGCGGTATCAGCGAAATCGTTTATGCCTATGAAGACATAATGGGGGGAGGCAC
>CAZDAB010000063.1:0-10734 GCA_964502855.1 uncultured Desulfobacteraceae bacterium
CAGCCTCGAATGAAATACCAGCCTCTTCTTCCTTTATTAAATTCATATAGGCAATAAAATCTTCGATTTCGTCTATCCGTGTGGGGTCTGTTATCTGACATATCTGTAAAAGGGGATCCGTGATCTCTCGCAACCTTCGTCTTGCTTTGTTTTCTATGGCCGGTAATTCCTTCCCCATATACTTAACCCTGAGAAGTGTCCACTGTTCACGAATCCACTCGGCTTCTTCGAAGTCAGGTCTTTCTTCTACAGTAGGATTTACATTTTGTTGCATTATAATTGTTATGCATCTTGATCGAATTATGTCAGGCACTTTTTCCGTACTACACACTGCAAAGGGGCCATAGACTTCATAATTTTCAATCGAATCTTCACCGGATTTATTCATGTTTACACGCGGGACTCTATTGCCTTTTTTATATCTGGATTTGATCAATTCGGCTACATCTTTATTTCCATCTGGTCCCCACAATTTCAATTCGTCAACAACAATTGTTGGATCGAAAAATTTGGTTGTCCTGTACATTGCAGCACCTGACGGACTAGTCCAGCCTACTCCGCGATATGTTGTCAAAATCAAGAGTTCGCCTAATCTGGTTTTTCCCGTTTCCATACAGCCGTGGACATTCAATAAAGGCGTGACGTAAAAATGCGTGCTTGTGAAATAAGTATGTCCGATAAATAAGGATACGATGAGGTATTGTTGCTCGTGAGGCAGCTCTACAAACGACCTAAGAAATGATTCCGTTCTCTTAAGTAACTCAGCAGGATCGACCGGCTTTGTGTTTAGGATTTTCGGATGAAGACAGATAAAAGGCAAGTCCTGCTTCGGCTGGCAGAGTCGGCCATCGACGACAACTGTTTCTTCAATTTTCAAATCTCCGTCACGATTGCAGAGGTAGCAGATGAGCTCCGTGTTCTCAAGTCGGACGTGATGTACTAGGTTTGGTATCAGCGTCCTGGTGAGCGTTTTCGTCTTTTTCGGCTGCTCTGGTTCCTCATATCCGTCGGCATATTCGGTTAAGAAGGGAACTTCATCGGTTTTTGTTGCCATGATGTCACCTCATAATTACGTTTCTTCACTTATCATCTCGGTTTATCGCCGCGACCCTGGATGTCTTGATAAAAGTGGAGATTTCAGAAGGATCAAATCGCACAGCACCGTTGACTTTTACAAAATTAATTTGCCTTGACGAGCACCAATTACGCAGAGTTCCAGGACTTATTTGAAGGATGCCGGCGACTTCTGTAACAGTTAACAATCTTTCCATTTTTTACTCCTCCAAAAAATAAAAAAAGGAGCCCTGGAAAACAGCACTTCTCCCCTTGCGAATATAGAAAAGTGTGGTTTTCCAAGTCTCCCTTGCGAATTTTGATACTTTGGAAAATTGTAAAAGATCGATAGCGTTATTCCAATATGGAATTACACTATAAAAGAATTTCCCCACCATTTTTTATTTAATTATTTGTGCGGGGGAAGTGATGCGGTGAGCATACCATAGAAAAAGTTTTCATAACTTCTCATTAATATTTTAAAATAATAGATAATAAAAAGCAAGTAAAATATTTTATTTCACATCCATAATAATAATTTGTCATTTCATTTGTATGTAAGCAGAAATGTAAGCAAAATCACAGTGAAAATGAGTTATATCGGATTACATACAATGACATTGCACTTGACATTAATCATTGCGATAATGTATTTTAATGGTACTTAATGATATCGGGTGATAGCTTTAAACGGGATTGTGGATCTTGTTGTTGTGGGTTCGAGTCCCATCGCTCACCCATATTTATTTTATTCGGACGCATCCTGTCCGAATAATACCGCCGGTGTAAACCCCTGAGTGGGAGAGACCTCCGCTTACAAGCCTCTTACTTGATGCGGATAATGCACGGCGTGCCGGCGGCATTTGATATTTTCATGTGCGTCCGTAGCTCAGCTGGATAGAGTAGTGGACTTCGAATCCAAAGGTCGCAGGTTCGAATCCTGCCGGGCGCGTGCGAAATGGGCCGTTAGCTCAGATGGTAGAGCAGCAGACTCTTAATCTGCGGGTCGAAGGTTCGATCCCTTCACGGCTCAAAAAACCAGAATCATAGGTATTGTTCTCTTTAAAAAAGAGAAACCGACTGCAGGCCAGGCCTGTGTACGCAATGCGAGAGTGGTGGAACTGGCAGACACGCTAGATTTAGGATCTAGTGCCGCGAGGTTTGGGGGTTCGAGTCCCCCCTCTCGCAATTATCCTTAACGTAAAGAATTGCAATTCCTACCTTGCTTTCCTCTCTGTATTCTGATACAATTGTCAGCAAAAGTGTCAGCACCACATAGAGAGGCTCCAATGGTGCATAAACCGTACAATCTCTATAAAAGACCTTCAAAAAAGAGAAAATATATTTATTATGTACAATTTTATGATGAAGCTGGCAACCGGATGATCGCCCGTTCAACGGGACAAACTTCGAAGTCTGCAGCTGAGGCCTGGGCTATTGAGAAGATCAGAAGGGGCGTTATTATCTCCGATAAGAACATCACGTTTGAGAAATATGCTGAAAATTGGTGGATCTGGGACAAATGCACCTATGTCAAACATCGATTAGCTCGAGGAGCGAATATTTCGCGCGGTTATGTTGATTCAATGAGAGGTTATTTAGATCGTCATATCCTCCCTTGTTTTGGATCTAAAAAGCTTCAAAGGATATCCTCTCGAATGATTGAAAGCTGGCTCATGGACCTTAAAGATAAGCCTGCTAAAGACGGAAACCTTCTCTCCCCGACAACTGTAAACCACTGTTTAACCTGTCTTAAAATCATGTTCAAAGAAGCGGTACGATTGGAGTATCTGCACAAAAGCCCGGCTGCAGGAATAATGCAATTACGGGAAAAACCAAAGCAGAAATCTATTTTATCGATCGATGAAATAAGACAATTATTTCAGGAGAACAATATCAACCTGGTATGGGACGGAGATCGCCGGCATTTCACAATAAATATTCTTGCAGCTTCAACAGGCATGAGAATGGGTGAAATTCAGGCTCTTCAATTACAGGACGTGCATAACAACTATATATCGATTAATTTTAGCTGGGATCGAAAATACGGCCTCAAGGAGCCGAAATGGAACTCTCAGAGGCAAATTCCGATACCTTCGAAGACTTTTGCATATTTGCAGGAATTAATCAGCATATCGCCGTATCAGGAACCTGAAGATTTTATCTTCTTTGGAGCAGACAACCGGATTCCTATACATAACAAGACAATATCAGGAGCTTTATATAAGGCTCTAAAGAATATTGGAATAACGCCGGCCGAACGTGAAAAGCGGAATATCACTTTCCACAGCTGGAGGCATTTCTATAATTCTCTGATGCGCGGCAAGATTCATGATGCGAAATTGCGCCGGTTAACAGGCCATAAAACCCTGGAAATGACCGAGCATTACACCCATTTCAACATAGACGATTTTCAGGACGTGCTCAGGATCCAGGAGGAATATTTTTCATAATAATTTATGGAGGGTGAAAAAATGGGTTACATCAAGACTGAAGACATTGCTGGGATTCGGTTTTCTGATGGTACAGTGGTTTGTTCTGAATGTGCAACGGAGGAAGAAGCAGAAAAGGCAACCGAGGGTGAGATCATCACGAGAGATATGGTGGAAGATGATGAAGGTGAATGTTATTGCGATCGATGTAAAAAAAATCTATGTGAAAAATTGTAAGTAACCCCAGAGTAAATCGATAGCCTTACATGGTGCATTGCCCGGGTTCGATTCCCGGGTAAGGCAAAATAGAATTGACACTTGACATTGTATTAAAATAGGGTTGGTACTTTTTTACTGGTTATATAAAAACATCGCTCTATGGCATGATATGAACATGTGCCAGGGACATTAAAGGAGGTGATGAGGTCCATGAAAAAAGTAAGCCCGAACCCACGAGCACAACGCGGATCCGGGCGGGATTGGCTGCAACGTAGGTGCAACCAACCGCTACAGAGAGTATACCTTAAAATTGTGAAATTGCCAACCTCTGCTGCAGCTGATCCCTCAATAAATCTCAGGAGGGATCGCTATGGAAAGAGTTTATACTATCAGAAACTATGAGGTGGATGTCGATGATCAATTTTACCTGGTCACGAAAGAAACGGCCCAGCTTATTGAAAAGGCCATGTATGAATGTGAAACGAGATTCTCAAAATGGTGCTCAAATTTAACCGAATGTTTTAGTGTAGCTTGTTGGCTAAATGAGTACATCGATAAGAATGCCCGCAAAATTGGCAACACTCAACATGAATACATTGAGGATGTCGATTATAAAGATCAGGAGACGATCAAACAAATCATCGAATCTTTGAAAACTGCAAAAGACTTACATATCTCCAAGCTCCGCATTCGAAAGCAACGTCACGGCATTACCTATGCCGATATCCGGATTGAACAAGGTGTCAAAGCAGAACAGATACTCGAGAATAAACTTCTTTCGGACATTTTCAAAGATTATCTAAAAGATGATGGCCTGCGAGATGAGGTTATTAAAAGGGTTCAGGGGATCCTTGATCTGATCTCCGAACATTTACAGTTTCGAAAAGGAGAAAGAGAAAGGCTTGAAGAAAAGAGGAAGGAGCATAAAAAAGAGTGCCAGCAAAAAATAAATCAGTCTTATCAGAATTACCTCGAGGACTGCAGAAACTACTCAAGTCAGGATAACCCTTCTATGCTGCAGCAAGAAAGGGGGGCATGATGGCAAGCGTTATGGTGATAATGACTGATGAAGATAAAGAACAGATCGCTGATATTGCAAAAGAAGAATTTCGCCCTTTAGGTCGACAGATTTTGTACATAGTTAGAGAATATATCAGACTAAAGAATTCAGAACCAGAACCGATTAAAAAAGTCGAATTGCCGGCTAACTGGCAAATTATCAAAGGGTGAAAAGCAAGCATTAAAACTGCCCCGGGAAGCCGGGGCTGTTCTATTAAACCAATGAATTTGAAAATCGATATTCCGGATGATTTGTGCCCTTTGTTTGATATTCTTGGAGAAGAAAAAGCGCTGGAGGTTGTTATGACATACCAGGGCACAACAATTTATTTCTCAAAATCTATTCTTAAACAATTTGAACGTGAGCAGATGAAAAAGGAATATAACAACGGGACCCCCTTTAAGGAGCTCGCGAAGAAATACGGTTATTCAATAAATTATTTGAGGCGTATTTGTAAAAAAAATGCTTGACTTATAGAATGCATCTTTATAAAATATTATTAAAATATTATTTTATAAGGATGGTGATTTCTAATGACAACGGGTAAAGTGAATTTTGAAATCAATGATGATATGAAAAACGCTTTCAGAAGCAAGATATTGTCAATAAATCCGAGTTTAACAATCTCCCATTTTTTACGCTCTGCAATTGTTCAGATGTTAAATATGAGCTTGGATGACCTTATTCATTTTTATTCAGAGGGGCATCGTAAAGAATTGGAGTTTTACAATGAGTTAAGAAAAATAGGAGAAAGTAATTGGGGAGAGGCATATAAGGCTGTTGAGGATTATATTCAAAAGGGGGTCGTTGGCAATAAAATAATGGAATATGAACACGGCCCTGTATTGGATCATCGGATTCATAACTTTATTAAATTGTTTGAAGGTGGAAAGCTATCCGAGAAAGAATTGAAAAGGAGCATTATCCGTGCCAGGATCCCTGAGCCTATTGTATTCGAAGGAGATCCGAAATCAGTAGAACAAGCGGAGGAAAAGCAGAAAAATCATGAAGATTTAATTGAGCGAATGTTTAAGGAAGTCGGATTAGTTTAATATAAAGCCCGGTCCGGAGCAGACACTCACGGAACCGGGCGGGACAGCTACAACGAGGGTCGTAGCCAATCACTATTGATAATTTATCACATCAAACTAGAAAATCAACCTTCAAATGTGCGACGTCGCACACCTGCAGCTGTCCCACCACTATTTTAAAGATGAGGTGAAATAGATGGAACAGCTACTCACTGTTAAGGAAGCTGCAAAACTTCTCGGTCTCTCAATAAAAACTCTTTATTCCTATACGTGCGCACGAAAGCTCCCGTTTATCAAAATTCAATCATCCGTTCGATTCAAGGCGTCTGATCTCGAGAGCTGGATTCGAAAACATGCCGTAGAGCCGATTCGGGGAGGGCGGGGAGAATGAAACAAGATGATAATACTATAGGCTTGGCACGGGAGCGACATTACACGGTAATACCGGATGATATTCTCCGTCATGCCGACCTTAATAAGACAGAGCTCCTTGTTTATATCATTTTATGCAGTCGAGCGGATAAAGAGGGCAAATGTTGGCCAGGTCTTAAGTTGATTGCAAAAGAAGCTCGGAGTCGTGTGCAAGGTGTATTAAATGCGATTAAGTCTCTTATCGAAAAGGGTTATATTGCAAAAAAAACGAGGAAAAACCCTAAACATGACAAGGAATATGAAAGCAACATTTATATAATTCTTGACAAAAAGGTAATCAAATCCGGATACAACGGTAGTCAAATCGGGACACAGGGTAGTCAAATCCGGATACAACGGTACTCAAATCCGGATACTGGAAGTAACCCCACTGAAGTAACCCCACTTAAGAAAACACACTTAAGTAACGGCGAAAGAGAAAGCGTTCACAAGAGTGAACGGTTGGAAGATCAAAGTCCGGATGTCTCAGAGAGTGGTGTTGTTGTTTTTATTTCTCACAAATACGGTAAAATCTCGATTCCCGGTAGCGTTGTCGAGAAGTTTGGTAATGGATATATCAAAAATGTTATAAAATATGTTGATTATAAGGATATAACGGTCCGTAATTGGACTGCATACATTGCGGCAGCTCATGCCGGCGGATGGGACATTTTGGTTCCTGTGGACCCTGCAGCAGAGCATATGGGTATTCGGGAGACTAAGAGTTACCTGCAAAAGCAGGATAAAATCAAGGATGAGGTCTTGAAAGAAAGAAGAAATAAGATACCACCGGCAGCTCAGGAATTTTTCAATCTGAGTAAATTGTTAACCGGTCCAATTGATGGGTTATTTAAGAGATAGATAACTCCTACCTCATCTTTTTAAAATGTTTTTTGCAGTAGTAAAAAAGAGTATTTTTTTGTTAAAAAATATGCATTTTTTATTAAAAAATGGCCTTTTTTGCTCATATTTAATGCCTTTTTCATACTGGTTTTCTTCGGCCAGGATCGCAATATACCGCTCTCACTGGTTAAAGGCGCCATGTAACTCAATATCAGGCTTAATATGGTGGTAGGGGGTATATGAATCTCTATGGGTGTTCGCCTGTAGACCGGGTGGACAGTATTCTTCTCACACTGTCAAAATTAAATAAGGGGGGTCGGCCATGGCCGGCAGACCAAAAAAGCCAATAAAATAAGGGGGTCATTGACCAATTTGCTGGATGGTCCAGCGGGATCTGTCGAGTACGGCACGGCAATGGTCATATTTATAACTCACTTTTTTTGAATGCAGGTTTCATGTCTATACCTCTTTAACAACCACCGGGGCCTGACATGACCCCCACCATTGTCGGTCCCGGGTTGGTTGTAATTTTGTGTAGGAAAAGCCGAAACCGGAGGCGTCCGGTAAAGGCAGGCGCAGCGGCGCCGGCGGAAAAGATAAAGTGTTCTAAAAGATCAAAATGAATAGGAGAAAAGGAACATGCCTGAAAGAACAAAGACTAAAGTAGATATTAGATTGCTCATGAGAAAAAAGGACCAGCTTCTCCGGAAACGACAGGAAATCCTTGACAAAATCGTTGACGAGGAGCGGGGATATAGTGAGATGGAAAGGGAGCAGATCAGGTCCTTTCAGAGCCAGGTGGAGGATTATGATGAGCAGATCAGGGAGGCCCAGGAGATCGAAAGGCAACGTGCGGGAATCCCTGCAGGGCAGGATACAAGGGCACTGCTTCTCGGATCGCAAGGCGAGCTCCGGCCGGGAATTATTACGGGGCCTTCTGAGCGGAAGGATCGTTTTTTTGACGTAAAAACCGGCCGGGAGGTGAGGACCTTCCTGTCGTCAGAGAATTGGTGCGCGGATCGAGAATACCAGCTCCCTGACGGCATTCGTGCAGATGAGCTCTCTCTAGCCCGGGCGGTTCGGGGGATCGTCACCGGAAACTGGCGGGAGGCTGAAGCAGAACAGCGTACTATGGCCGAAGGGGTCGGTTATCTCGGCGGCTGGCTGGTGCCGGCACCGATCGCTGACATGATCATCCAGGAGACACGTAATCAGCTTCGTGTGAGTCAAGCCGGGGCGCTCTCAATTCAGATGGAAGCTCCCGAGCTCACCCTTGCAAAAGTTATCCAGGAACCCACAGCGCACTGGGTTCCGGAGAACATCGCCGGGACCTTCTCAGACATGAATTTTGAACCGATAAAGCTGACGGCGAAAAAGCTCGTTGCAATGACAAAGCTTAGTGAGGAGTTGATCCAGGATGCCGCGAATCTCGAGCGGATCCTGATCGATGCTTTGAGCTTTGCTCTTGCCAAGGAATTCGATCTGAAAGCCTTGACCGGAAGCGGAACCGGTGAGCCGCTTGGGGTTCTGAACACAGGGGGAATAGGTTCGACCGATCTTTCAAGTGTCGACTTCACCTATGATCATTTCCTAACGGCAATCTTCGCCCTGGTCGGAAAAAACGTCCCGATCGAGCGAATTGCGGCCATCTACAACGCCGATGTAGCTGGGGTGTTGGGAAAGGCGAAGGATCTGCAAGAACAGTACCTCATTCCTCCGGATGAGTTTAAGAAAGTGAGGAAACTTCTCACGGCTCAGGTTGAGACGGATGATCCAACTTCAACAACGCATGCTTATCTGGGCGATTTCGGGGCTATGATCCTCGGGCTGCGAACGGAGCTCAGCGTGGTGATGAGCCGCGAGGCGGCCGATGATTCGGGGAACGCTTTCACGCAAACACAAGTATGGTTTAAAATATACACTAGGGTTGATTCCCTGGCCGTGAAGCCTGGCTCGTTCCATATCCTGAAGGACGGAGGTATATAACATGAACAGAATCTATGAAGCCAATAAACTGGATATCGCCCTGGTCCCCCAGGCGATCAACAATACAAACGTCATCGGGTATTATTTTCCGGTGAAGAACTACGGCCGGATCCTCGGCCTCCTGCAAGGTGGCGCCATGGCTGCTACGAAAACCACCAAGCTCGAGCTTTTACAGGCAAAGGATGCGGACGGGACCGATGCGAAGGGTATTCCTTCAACGGCCGGCCAATTGGCAACGGCCACAGTCACGGCCAACGCATTGGTAACAAAAGCCACGATTGCTTTGTCGACATTTCTTGCCGGCGGAACGATCACCATCAACGGGATCACTTTCACAGCCCATGCGACCATAACCACAAAGGCGGATCGGGAGTTCAGTATAGCGGGAACGGATACTCAGGACGGGGATGAGCTGGTGAGCTGCATCAATGATCCCACCTATGGCGTACCTGGTATCACTGCTTCCAATAATGCGGGAACCGTAACCCTCGTTTCAACCGAACCCGGTGAAACCTCAATAACTGTCTCGAGCAATCCTGATGATGGGACCTGTGTGAAAGCAACTGTGGAAGCGCAGGCCTTCGTTGAGATCCTCACCGACAAGATGGACTTCGAGAATGGTTTTCACTATGTGGCTGCTAAAGTTACGACCACGGCTAATACCACTGCGGGAGTATCGCTGATCCAGGGAGCTTTTAGGCATGCACCAATTCAGAAAATGGGTGCGGCTGCGGTAGTGTAATTTCCCTCTTGATGAGGTCCTTCTGAGGAGACAACACGATATAAACCCCCCTGCATGAAAGCAGGGGAGATAGATTTAAAGACATTTATTTTTTCTTGATCACAATCCTAAATGCCTTATGGCCGTAATCTTTGGCCCAAATTCTTTTACCGTTTACAGTAATGTAGGGCCTAAAGATGACCATTTCATCTTTCGAGTTCAATTTTTCTGTAGTCATTAATGCCAAATCCTCCTTTCTACCTGGAGGGTTTTGACAGAAAACACTTGACAATTGAAAGAATTTGTGAAAAACTTACATATTGTCATGAAAGCGTCAAAGCCTGATCATCACTTAGTAATGAGTGCCAGGTTATTTGATCTTATGAAAACCTCTGAATGCCCAACATTCAGGGGTTTTTTTTCATACCAATTTTTGCTAATCTCGTCTCCGCTGCTTGTTGTGAAACACCATAGTATCTTGTTATCTCACGTAAGATATCAAAAAATTTAGCTCCCCTTTTTTGGAGCTTGTTAACAAATGGTATAAATGTTGGTAAGGGCATTAACAATGCTCCAGCCCCATGAAGAGCCTGCCATTCGGGATCTTGGTATGTTGGAATGTTCCCACGATATAGAATTATACGCTTTAAAACAACTTCTAAATCTGTTCTAAGCAATTGCTCCGAGTGGTCTATTACGTGATATGCTTCATGACAGCCAGTAAATAAACTGCGAGGTCTCTTCTGAATAAGTTTATTCCAGCCCTCTTTTGAAAATTTTATCTTTCCATCAAATGGTTCCGTAAGGGCCTCAACTCCCTCACCAAGCGATTCCACTATTTCTATTCCAAAATTATGAGTTTGATACAATTTAACATCTAATAATCTTTCAACGTTCAATCTAGTTAGTTTTACCAAATGGTCGGGAAATGTTCGTTTAAGATATTTTTGTGTAATGAATTCAATATTAGTCTTACTT
>CAZDAB010000064.1:0-10629 GCA_964502855.1 uncultured Desulfobacteraceae bacterium
GTTTGAGAAGAAATCTGCCCATGATAAAAAAATTACGTGATGCCAAGATACAGGGACTGACCCACTATCAAAGCAAGGTGTTTGATCCAGATTAATATTAACATATAGTTTCTCCCTACTCCGGTTAACCTTTGGCGAAGAGATTTAAGGCGGATTCAGGGTTAGCGCCCCTGGATGACTCCTCTCTGCGAAAGGGGAGCCGGAAGGGAGGGATGGGTTTAATCGCCAAGAACCCAACTTCTTTTTTCTGATTATCCAAAATTGAAGATTTCTCAGACACCTGTGCTCGACCTCATTAAACATACGGGCATTCTTTTCTTGAATTCGAGATGATTATTTGTTTATTTGAGGGTATTAATGGCTTCGGAAAAAATTAATCCGGCGTAATCTTGGGGGATTTATTATTTTCCGAGACCCTGAAAGCGATGGAAAGGGGTGCAACCATGGTTTTTCCGGTATCGGGTGTTGAAGTTTTTCCTTTAGTTCCGTTTATCGTTGCATTTATTGTTTCTTTTTTTACTTCCATGGGAGGGGTATCCGGCGCCTTTTTGCTTCTCCCTTTTCAAATCAGCATCCTAGGGTTTACCAGCCCTGCGGTGAGTCCGACAAATCTGGTTTACAACATCGTTGCGATACCCAGCGGAGTTTATCGATATATCAGGGAAGGAAGAATGGCGTGGCCTCTGGCCTGGGTGATCATCGCAGGCACATTACCGGGTGTATTTATGGGTGCTGTTTTTAGAATTAAATACCTTCCGGATCCAAAAAACTTTAAATTTTTTGTGGGTTGTGTATTGCTTTACATCGCTATCAGGCTGCTTTATGATTTGACCGGGAAAGCCGGCTCAAAAAAGAAAAAAACCAGGGAACTTGAGGAAAAATTCAAGGAAAGGTCAAACCAAATCCGCTTCGGGCAACGACCAGGCTTAGAAAGAAAAGCGGCAGTAAGAACCGTCAGATTTTCTTTTACAAACTACACATATGAATTTTACGGTGAAACGTTTTCATTTAATACCATCATTCTTTTGACGCTGACTTTTATTGTGGGGATAATCGGCGGCACATACGGCATTGGCGGCGGGGCGATAATTGCGCCGTTTTTAATGGCAATTTTCGGACTGCCGGTTTATACCATTGCCGGTGCTGCATTGCTGGGAACATTTTTAACATCTATTGCCGGTGTTGCCTTTTATACCTTAATTGCTCCCATATACGCCGATACAGGTCTGGCGATTGCTCCTGATTGGATGCTGGGTGCGCTTTTTGGTGCCGGCGGTTTTTTTGGAATGTATTGCGGTGCCAGGTTACAAAAATATTTTCCGGCCAGAGCTATAAAACTTATATTGGGAATTGCAATTCTCTTTCTTTCATTAAAATACATCGTCAATTTTTTGATATAATAGCCTAAGCCAGACAAGCCCGCCCTCCTGCCAAGCGGAGTGAGGCGGACGGGCCGGAACCAAAAATATTTGCCACAAAGGCACTAAGACACGAAGGATTTTATTTTGTATTCTTTCTTAGTGTCTTGGTGCCTTTGTGGCGAAAAGAAAAAAGTTTTGCCACAAAATGCACAAAATTAACAACCAAGGGACTATTGACGTATGGTAATATTTTTCTTAAAATTTCAATAAAAATTGATGGTCTCATAAAAATTACGGTTCCATAAATGACTTTTGGAGCGTTTATAAAATGAAACTCGGAATTATAGGTCTCCCCGGATCGGGCAAATCCACGATATTTGAAGCATTAACGCAAATCATTCTTCCTGAAGGCCATAAGGGAGAAAACCGTATCGGTACGATACCGGTTCCCGACCCACGTTTGGCAGTCTTAACGGAGATGTATAAACCCAAAAGGACCATTTATGCCCGGGTAGAATATTTCCTTCCGGGAATGCTGAGGCAAAGAAAAGATCAGAAAATTTGGAATCAGGTAAGAGACTGTGATGCTTTGATTCATGTGATCCGAAATTTCAGTGGTTATGGTCTTGAAAAACCGAGACCCTACCATGATTTTCAAGCCATGGATCAGGAACTGATATTTGCGGATCTTGTTGTGGTCGAAAAAAAGCTGGAAAATGTCGAACTGGACAGAGGACGAAATAAGAAGACGTCTTCTCAGGAAGTTTCGCTTTTAAACCAATGTCTTAAAAATCTTGAAACCGAAACGCCTTTAAGAAAGTGCCCGGATCTTGCATCCGCCCATCAGTTAAGGGGCTATGCGTTCTTATCCGCAAAACCCATGCTGGTTATGTTTAACAACGAAGATGAGGATGACACGATTCCTGAAGCAAAAGATTTGACGTCCACGGAAAATTGTACGGTGATTAGGGGTAAGCTTGAACAGGAACTTGCCCGGATGTCCGTTGAAGAAGCAGAGGAGTTTTTGTCCGAGTTCAATATTACCGCATCTGCCATGGACAGGGTCATCAAACAATCCTATGAACTCCTGGGCCTTGTCTCTTTTTTTACCGTGGTTAATGATGAAGTAAAAGCCTGGACCGTAAAAAAACAGACCCAAGCCGTTGACGCAGCAGGGGTAATCCATACAGATATGCAAAAAGGGTTCATACGTGCAGAGGTGATTTCCTATGAAGAGCTCATAACCGCCGGCACCTATCATGAGGCCCGAAAGAAGGGAAATATAAGACTTGAGGGAAAAACTTACGAGGTCCGGGACGGAGATATTATAACCTTCCGTTTTAATGTGTAATCCACCTATATAACGAAACGATAATGTTTATTGATGGAGCTTCTTTCGCCGCCATCCGGCAGCTGGAAACCGGCAAATGGCATCAGAAAAAATGAGCCTATTTGAAATTCCGACAAAATCATCACAAGAAATTCGGGCTATCCGATTCGGTACACGGGGTTTTGAATGTGTTCGCTTTTGCATTGCGGGCACCGACTCGGGCGGGTAAACCGCTTTCGTTTTTCAAAAATAAATCCGCACTCCAAACACTCGGCAGGAATGATAATCAGTTTTTTTCTCTGAGCATTTACAGAGCGCGAAATATGAGAAAGATGGGCATAGACTTCTTTTTCCCGAATTCTTAGGGCCTGTGAGATCTCTCTGGCACTCACCTCTCTTTTATCCAAAAGTTCAATCATCTGCTTTCTTATGGTGTGCACGTAACCTCTGTATGACTCGGAGATAAAAAGTAACCGTTCACCGGTTCAAAGGTAACCCCGCGATTTCTGAACCTTAAAACCGTGAACGGTTACAAAAAAAAGTGATATTTTTCTGCCGGTTTTTTTATTTACTGCCGGATGGCATCATTTTTATTATTCCGCCGATTATATCTCCATTCGCAAGCTCGAGACCTTTTACAAGCACCCTTTGGTCTTGCCACAGGGAAGTCTTCAAGGAAGTGATATAAGAAGTACTGCCTCTTTGGTTCACAAAAGCAGTTCTGTATTGCGTGTCCCCCATTTTAAATCCGATTGAATATACCTTTCTTTCTCCGACAATCAAATAGGCTTCTTTTAAATTGATCTCCGAAATAACGGCATTAATCTCAAAAAACTCCATACTGTCAAAATCGATGCTTTTCGTTGAAAATGCAACCGTATCATTGGGATTCAAAAGCACCCCCATTCCGATGGCTATCAAGAGAAAAAGTGTCTTTGTAAAAACATTCCTGTTATTCATAAAAACCTCCTAATCATTAAACCGTGAATCATTAACCCGTTAATCATCAATTTGGCGCCAATAAAAGGAATTTAAAGCATACGTTACCCCTGGGTTTTCAGTTAAAACACCGCCTTCAACTCCGATATAGATCTGTGGCCCGTCTTTGAACACCGCGATAACCGGCGACGATGCGATGGATGTGCCGATAACCTGGCTGCGATCATGTTTCCCCTGCGTAACAGTATTCCCTTCTCCATCGGTCTCTGTGTCCTCGCTATATTCGAAAGCCGCTTCGCCGGTTTTATAATTGAGCGCATAGAAACGAGCATCTCCTCTTCCGGAAACAACGACACAGGGATCACCGCCGCCGCCCCCCCCCGACTCGGGGGTATAGGTGGTAAAATAGACCACACCGTTAAATACCGTAATAGAAGATGTAATCTTTTCCCCGGGATTTTCCAGCCGGATATACCAGCCTTTTGAATTCAAAAGTGCGTCTCGAGCTTGGATCTTCTCTGCATCCGTACCGAGTACAATTAGGTCAGCGGTAACATCCGTGAGGTCAGATTCGGTCAGGGTGGTAATGGGAAGAGCATCCCAGGTATTCTTAACGGCATAGATTCGATTGACAACGGTTGTCTTTTCGGGGTCGGCCCGGTCTCCGGTTCCAAAAAAGACCATTTCCCCAATAGTTCCTCCGAATGATTCCGCAACCGCATCCGGCGAATAAAAGATTTTTCTTTGGACACCGTCTAATGCCGAGGCCGAAAATAACTTTCTTTTGCTCCATGTGCCGTCTTCGTCGTCATCCTCAAAAGCAAAAACAGCCCCCCCCAGATCCCCGGCATAAACCCGGTTTGTAAAGCCATTACCGGTTGTATCGAATCCCGAAACATCCACAAAACAGTGGGTCATATCCGTATAATTTCCGGCATTAACATTCAGGCTGCTGATGGTCCCGTCCGAGACCTTTATGGTAAAAACGGCCCTTCCCACGGTATCGGAAGCGGGAGTGGCCTGGTCCTGGTTGCTGTCATAGCCCCCGGCCAGTAAAAAAACCGTATCCGATCCACTCGAGGTTTTTATCTCATGTACGGTAGGCGTGGACCAGGACTGACCGAGAGTGGCATTTATTCCATCAACACCCGCCAGAAAATCTGATTCTATCTTGAAAAGGTAGCTTGGTGCGTTATAGGTTGTAACATCAAGGGCATAATAATCGGAGCCTCCCCGGCGCTCCCCGAAGAAGAGAATTTTCTGGCCGGTATCTTGATATAGTACGGGGGCGCCGTCCACAAAATAGTCATGGTTGGTAGTCGAATCCGACAATAATTGTAACCGTGTGAGTTGATCCGGTGGTATGAACCCCCATACCTCACTTCCGTCACTGTCTTTGAAACAATGCATCATCCCGTCATTGTTACCCGCAAATATAAAAGACTCGTCCACAGCACCGTCGCCGGTGGTATCATAGTGCGCAACCGATGGCTTTGAGTGGAGGATATCTCCCAGTATCCAGTCCCTGCCTATGCCATGTATGTCGTTGATCACGTCATCTTTTTCAGTTTCGGTGGAAACGCCAAGCTCTCCGGGTAAAATATCGTCGTTGCCGGTTGAGAAGGCGTTCGATGAATCGATCAGGTCTACCGAAGATCCCCTATAGGTATAAAGATTCCGGGTTGCCTGGTCAAGGAGGAGTGCACCGATGCCTCCTTCAAGCACATTGGGACCATCCGACAAAACAGACCAGAAAGATCGGGCATTGTCCTTGATGGCGCCATTGGACAGTGTGGCCGGAATACCGTTAGCATCAATGATGGTTCCTTGGTCATTCAGTCCGTACTTTTTGACATTGCCGGCCCACCTGCCGTCGACCTGGGGTTTAAAAAAGCCTACGTAAAGTGAGTTGCCGGCAAAGGTTCGGTTCATGCGGCTGACCGGTACCACCGGAGAGACATATACGGCATTCACATCTGCAATATCTTCCATGATCAGTTCAAAGGCCATGTAAAGGCCCGAAATGCTGTTCGCCGTGTAATACTGCCCGCCGCCGTTTACTGCCGTATCTTCTAAAAGCTGCTGATCTGTTTTAAAGCCAATGGTATACGTAAAGATATTCTGTTTTTCAAAAGAATCTCCGGATGTGCCCAGGGAAGAGTTTAAATCATTTTCATAAAGATACTTGGCCACATCATCCAGATAATCTGAACCAGAAGAACCATCAGTTCCCGGATCATTGCCGTCATTATCATAATCACCAATGGTATCCCCGTTGATATAGGCGCCGGATGCAAGTTTTGAAGATATATCCTGGGTGGATGCACCGTCTGTCATCAGGATGATATAGTTCTTCTGGCACCGATACTGCATGGGGCATGTATACTGAAAGCAGCCGGTGCCGCTGGAATCACAAGTGGAATTGTATGTTCCGCCACTTCCGTTAAACCAGCTTTCCTTGCCGGCAAAATAGAGACCCGCCTCGGCCAACGTCTCGGCCAGGGGGGTATATCCGGAAGCAGGAAGACTGTTTACCTGGGTAATTAAAGCAGTTTTCTCAGTACCACACACAGAAATGATATATCCTCCCTGACAGTCACCAGCATTGTTGTTGAATCTCATCAGTCCGAATCGTACATTTTCCGTGTTATTGATGATATTGGTAACGACCTCCTTGGCTACCGAAGTCCTGGTCCGTGGAGTACCTATACCGGATAGATCATAGTTTAGCCAGTTCCCCATATACAGTCGTTTCTTATTGCCGCCGCACACATAGTTTTGCCCGGAATCCCTGATTTTTCTGTTTGAATATCCTTTAGTTGTCAAATCGGTTACAACAGCCGAACAATTCAAAACACTGGTGCTGCTTGCAAACACACTGTAACCGCCATGATATGATAAATAGACCGTATCGTTGGTATAGGGACCCGTATAAGTACTGCTCGGATCATAATATACTCCAGGAATATCTGCTGTGCTCATACTCCCCGACGTGTCAAAAATAATGAGGATGTTGGGTGTAATTGAGATGGTTGCAGCCCCGTAAATTTCGGTATCATCAGCCCAAAGCTGAGAAGAAAAAATTAAAATCATAGCCAATGCGAATAATAAGGACCTTTTCATGGGTGATCCTCCTTTTTAAGACAAAAAAACATCAGTCTTTTTATTATTTAAGAAATTAAAATTAAAATTTATTAAAGATTCTATATACTCCCATCTGAACTTTTGAGTTCCCCCTTGTTGACGTTGCGGTAACTCCATATCTGCGAACTTCATAATTCCTTAAACTATACCCGGACCCGGGCGGCGGGGGATGTATGTGTTTATCAAACGGCAGATTATTGGTGTTAGCGATATTTAAGTTTGTGTCCTGGATACAGCGGATCTCTATTTTAGCGTCCTTCGTACCGTCAGCGTCTATGTCCACTTCGAGCGACGGTTCAACCGACGAATCAACATAAGCCAACGTGTCAGCAGTTGTCAGGAAGGTATCGGTCATCCATGTATCGCTTGTTTCCAGTGCAAAATGCTCACCGGCTTCGGCGTGATATAAATTTTGAACGGCGTGTATTTCGTTTGAGGCGATCTGCACCTCAATCGTTGATGTCCGGGTTGCCGATATGCCCAGCATTGTAAGCAAAACCAGCAAAACCATAGATAGAACAATAACAGAACCGTCTTCATTTCGTATCCGTGTGTTGTCTTTCATGATTTTTCCTCAATTCATTTCATATAACCAAAAAACTTACAGTGATTGAGATTTTAAACTGACAAGCCGGAGTGTTTTCCCTCTGCCTGTGACGATTATCTGTATGAGCTTGTTACCGGGTACCGGGGTGCTTGCTGCCGTAGTGCCATTGGTTATAACCCACCTGACCGTAAAACCGTCGGCAGTTGGGGGGTCCTCCTGGTGAGTATTTCCGGCTGTGTCTAACCCAGGGGGATTGCCGGCCGCATCCAGCCAGGGGTCGGTGTATGGCAGGCCCATGAGTTCTTCGAGCTTGTCCATACCCCATGTGTTGACTTCCGTGAGTTGAGCAGCGCTGAAATTCCCCCGGATGGCAGACGTCTGCATGGCGGCAACCGCAAGCAGACCTATGGCAAAAATAGAAATGGCAATAAGCACTTCTATAAGGGTGAACCCCTCATCTTTTTTCGATTTTATCGTCCTGGTTCCCATGCTTTTTGTATATGATTTACCCGTTTTCATGGTATCATCCTATATGCCTAAATTTCGGCATTTGATAACCGTTGTTAAACGTCTGCGTCTTAAGTTGTCATTGGGCGGCGCCAGAATCTGTGTGCCCCGCTGATTCAAGTACGTGTTATTATCTATCGAAGGCAGCAGACCCCTGCCGGTCCGGGCCACGACCGTTATTTCCACGGACCTGATTTGAATTTCACTTCCGGCAGGAACATTGCCGCCGCCGGGATTCAGCACAACCGGAGGAGAAGCTCCGGTCAAATAAACAAAATCCAGGGCATCGATGTTTTGGGCTACGGGCTGATTATTCCTGACCAGTTGATCAACAACTCCGTCTCCGTCTGAGTCGTTAAGATTATAAGTTATGTTTTCATTGGGATCACCTGTATCTCCGTCCGGAGGATCCCCGGGATTATCCCCCCTGACATCTTCCGTAAAGGTGATAGAATTCGCTAATGCTTGTCCCGTAGTGATCCCAAAATTTCCGGTATTCATGGGATCGCAACCCGCCATTCTGATTTCTCTTTGCATGTAAAACATGGCGGCCCTGAGATTCTGCTGCATAGCAGCGGTCTCTTCCTGTACCAGATAGGATTTATGCTGGCTCAAAAAAGTGGAATAGATCGCTCCCATGGCAAGCAGAGATACGGCCATGCCGACCAGAAGCTCTACAATGGTAAACCCCTGATTTGAAACCCTGAATGAAATAAGTCGTTGTTTTGATTTTATTTCCATGACCCCTTGCTCCATCTTTGCAATTTAATTGCTCCCGAAGTCAACGGACCGACTCTGTAATAATCGGTATTTCCCGAATTTGACAGATAGGCGTATCCTGCATTACTGGTTCCCCTGGAATTAAAAGTTATGGTGTCCACGGCAAACGTTTTTTTATTCGGGCCATCAAATTTAACCCCGCTTCCATAATCTTTTAACATGACGGTTTTGTTCAAGAGACTCACCCTATACTGATCCGGATTCACACTATAATTAAGACTGCATTTTTGATTGGTTTTAATGGCCGCCATCTTTGCCAGTTGCAGGTTTGAATAAAGATCACGCGCCGCGCTTTTCAATCGATATTTCGGCAGCCAGCTTAAAAAACTAGGTACGCCCACAGCAGTCAATATACCCAATACAGCAATAACGATGACAAGCTCTGTCAGTGTGAATCCTGCTTTTTTTCTCATGGTGCCAAACTCCTTCATACAATCATACAATTTTCGTGCCACAACACATATTTTTAAAAAGATTTTAAGGAATACGATATAGACAAAACGAGTATCGATTATATATCGTTGTAATAATTAATGATAATCGATATATCCAGGTGCCGGTTAATAATATTAAGGATTTTAGTATTGATAAACTCAGCTTTGAAGTGCGATATTATTGACAGAAGGACTATTAAATATTTTTATAGTGGTATAAAATTATTTTATATTATCGTTGCGAATATATTCTACGGCATTTTTAAACAGTTGTATGCCGGCGGTGGGGCCGGATTCCGCTTTGCTTTGCCGGCGTTTGTTATTTTCCTTGATTCGCGTCCAGTCGGGATGATTGGTCCAGTGGTTGAAGGCTTCGGGATGGGGCATCAGACCGAAAATCCTGCCGCTGGGATCGCATATCCCGGCGATATCATAAACCGATCCGTTGGGGTTGAAAGGAAATTTGCCGTCTGCGGGTCTGCCGTCGGGCATTGCGTACCGGAGCACTACCTGGTTTTCATCAATCAGACGACGGATCGTGGTTGGGTCGGCATAAAATTTTCCTTCCCCATGCCTTACGGGAAGTTCCAGCCGATCTAATCCATGGGTAAATATGCAGGAAGATTCGGAAATAACCTTCAGAGTCACCCAATCGTCCCTGAAATTTCCACAGTCATTAAATGTAAGTGCAACCGACCGCCGGGTGTAGTCATGGTCGAAACCGGGCAAAAGTCCAAGATTGACAAGGGTCTGGAATCCGTTACATATGCCGATGACAAGGTTTCCGGCATCGATAAACTCTAAAATCTTATTCCCCAGATTTGTCTTCATTCGGACCGCCTGGATCACACCGGCACCGTGATCGTCTCCCCAGCTGAATCCTCCTCCGAACACCATAATCTGAAAATCGGTTAAATTCACGGATCCGTGGATAAGAGCGTTTATATGAACCCTGTGGGCATCGGAGCCGGCAAGCCTTAAGGCATAAGCTGTTTCATTGTCGCAGTTCAAGCCGTACCCCGTAAGGACAAGGGCCCTAATGTGATTCATTTCATCTCTCCATTATCCTTTATAATAATTCTCCAAAGGGCTTTTTCCAGGCGTCTTTGAGTTCCTGCACAGAAATGTTTATAAGCGGCCTGCCGTCAATCCCCTTTATGATGAAGTCGGATTCATGGGTTACGGACCCGATACAGGCACAGGTAAGCCCTTTAAACATTTTTTCGAAAATATTTCTGTTTTCAGAATCGACGGTTACAATGAAACGGCCGGCCGATTCCGAAAATAAAATAACATCATTGCGATCGAGCGGATCGGTCGGAACAAGACCCAGGTCAACCGTCATCCCGAGATTCCCGCCCATAGCCACCATGGCAAGGTGTACCCCCAGACCGCCGCGATATATACCGTGAACAGAGGCCACCTGCTCTTTGTCAACGGCATGGCCCAACGCACGGTACAGATCGACGGACGCTTCCGGAAACACATGGGGCACATTCCGCCCCACATATCCCAAATGCTCGTAATATTCGGATCCACCGAGTTCGTTTCGCGTGGTCCCCAGTATGTAAACCAGGTCTCCGGGCA
>CAZDAB010000065.1:0-8209 GCA_964502855.1 uncultured Desulfobacteraceae bacterium
TTAACATGCCTCCGGAAGTCTGTTTTTTTATTTTGACCCGACCCTCTAAAATAACATAAATCCAGTCACCATAGTTACCTTCTTTAATAATAAAGGCCTTGGCCGGAAAGCTTTCCTCGCTTACCACATATTTTAATAATTGAGGGTTAATATTCATGTGTGAACTTTCTTTTATGGCATTAAAAAGAAACCCAGCTTTCGCTGATCTTCAATGGTCATATGTGTAATAGCTATTCCCAGGCAAACCGTTTTGGCAGTCTCTCCTTTTTTCGACCAAAGTACTTTAGTGGTCATATTCACTTTCTGGTCTGGCATAAGATATGCACTTATAAGGAATTCATCACCAGGGATAGAAGTGCATTTGATTGAGCTTGATAAATCGACGACCATGTGCAATCCTTCCCTACTGATGTTTCTGATTTGGCCTTTTAGTTTAAGACCCTTGGGGCTGTTTACCGGTCGAAAAATACATTCAATGCTTACCGTTTTCCGGTAGAACTTGCGCCTTTCTACCCACTGATCGGATAATTTCTGAGATTGGATACCCTTAGGTTGTCCTTCTACTAAGCTCAAGCCGGACACCATTTTGTTCATTCGAACTTGGATTCTTAAAGCCTGGTTTGTGATGAGCCTGAGAATGGTTGGCATCTGCTTATAAGCATTCAAAAGCATAGTGGGATGCAACGATTCCAGACAACAGTTCTCAAGAGCCCTGGCCGATGTGGAACGACGGCCGGCGATGCCAGCAAGTAAAACCATTTCGCCAATAATCATGCCAGGACCTTGAGTGGCGATCATGATATTCATGCCGCCTGAATCGACAAAGATTCCGACTTTACCGCTTATGATCTCATAAATGGAGATCCCATAGTCGCCCTCTTTGATAATCAAATCATCTTTGGCATACTGTAGCCGTACGACTGGCGGAAGCTTTTTTTCAGGTTTTATCAAACGAGCCTCTTTATGTTTTTTTTACAACTTAATATATTATCAGCAGTATAAAATTTATGACAATGAAAAGCTGAAAAGAATTTTCGGCTTTCAAAGCAGGAAAGATCGTGTAATAATCATGTTATTTTTTAATTCAATATATCTTTTATAATAGCTACAAGTTCCTTTGTTGTTATTGGCTTAGCTATATAGTTATATCCTCCAATGTTTGATATACTTTCATTTTCCACCTCATCTTTAGTTACAAGTGCTGTGAGAAATACTATTGGTATCTCTTTTGATTCGGCTCTATCAGATAGAATTTGAGCTACTTCGCCACCAGACATTTCAGGCATATTTATATCCAACAAGATTAAATCTGGTTTTTCTCCACGAACCAATTTAATTCCCTCTTTCCCTGAAGTAGTAGCCAATACATCAAATTCTCCTGTATTTTCTAAGTTGCCTTTTACAAAGAAACAAAAATCTTCTTCGTCATCGACTAAAAGAATTTTTTTCTTGTTTTTCATATTATACCATCCTGGTTTAATTGTTGGCCGGTTGTAAATTTAAAGTGAATTTCGTGCCTTTATTAACTTCACTTTGTACAGTAATATTTCCTTTATGGCGGTCTATGATTAAATGTGCTAAACTGAGTCCAAGGCCTGTGCCTTTCTCGGATTCTTTTGTAGTAAAAAAAGGCTCGAATACTTGTGACAATACATCCTTGGGGATGCCCTTGCCGGTATCTTCAATTTCTATTACAACCATTTTATCCCCTATTTTAAAATAGTCATTTTCTCTATACCCGGTTTTTTCCCCTACCTGGATTATTTTTTTAGTGTTGACCTTAATTCTAGTTACACCTCCTTTTACCATAGCATCGATCCCATTATTAAAAAGATTCATAAATACTTGCTGCAGTAGATTCTTATCAGCATTAACTTGAACCGATTCTTCGGAATAGTTTCGTTCTATTTTTATTTTATTCACATTAATTCTGTATTCAATCAAATTGATGGTTTCATCCAGCAATTTACATACATTTACAGACTCAAACTTTAATTCAGCTTTTCTTGAAAATCGTAAAAAGTCAGTAATAATCCGGTTTGTTCTATTAACAGCATTCTTTATTTTCTCAAAAGCTTTTTCAGAGTTTAAATCTTTGTTGGGTAACGTATTGCCAAGAAAATCTATGCCCATTAAAATAATTTCCAGGGGATTTCTGATTTGATGAGCTAACCCGGATGCTAATCGGCCTAACGCCGCCATTTTTTCATTTTGTATGAGTTGGCCTTGAGTTATTTTAAGTGTGTTATATGTACGTTTCAATTCTTTCTCTGTTTGCACGCGTGCGGTTATATTCGTTGACAACACGGAAACCGCTTTTATTTTAGCAAAATCGGGTTCCTTAATAGGGCTCAGAGTTCTCATGACCCATTTGCCGGATTTTTCGCTGTGAGCTTCATACTGTGTTGCCCTGCGGGTTTTAAAAACCTCATCAACTTTCTTTATAAATTCTTTTGTTTCTTCGATCGAATGAAAATTGCCGAAAAGTTTTCCTATAATCTGACTTTCCGTTAAACCATGCTCTGATAAAAGCGTACTATTTGCGGATAGATATTTGCAATCCTTGTCCACCATATATACGGAATTATCTGTAGATTCCACCAAGGATCGATATTTCTCTTCCGATGCTTTTAGACTTCTGGATTTATCCTTGGCCAGCATATCTACAATATAACCAAAAAGGAGGGCGATAATAATGATAAACGGCAATCGCAGGGCATAACTAACCGCCATATCTCCCGCAAAAAGTCCTTTTTGAAATAGAATCCATCCGTAAACAAGGACAAAAATAAATGAGTTTAACATTAGATATTTTATACTGATGCTCATAGATGACAGGCCCAGGATCAGAAAATAAACGAGGTAAAAATCAGTGCCGGAATTAGACAAGTACATGCCCAAACAGATCATGACACTATGGAAAAATATCAAATAATAGAATATGGTTCTTTCAATAAAATACCGGGTTGGAATATAGAGGATAACAAGGTTGCTCGAGAGATAAAAAACCGTAAATATCTGTGACCAAATGATCAGGTTATCCTTAGCGTGTCCGAAGATTGTCAGATAGGACGTAATAATTGTAACCATTAAATGGATAGTAAAAATATTTTTTTTTAATACCATCAATGCACACCTCAACCTTTTTCCTATTGAATTTTGACAGCAGTTCTTTTTCTTTTTTCAGCTCATGATATAGCTTAACCATGTCTTCGGCATATTTCATAAACTGTTTTTGTGTTGCCGGATTTACAGCTGGATTATCTTCTTTTGTAAACCCTCCTTCTTTGTTAGATTTGAGCGGTTCACATTGGTGAGGCTTTTTCATGTTCTCAAAAATAACCATCCCAGTATAATCTGCCGGCCTGTCCCGGTACTTTCGCGGGGAGCTATGGGGCAGGCGGGACAGGCAGGCAGATGTTTAATATTCCGAGGATTTATTCGCCACCGAACTTTGGCGAATTAATTTTTTGAACATAGCGCAGAGGTTGGACAAAAAAACATTTTCACTCCCTGACCGAGCAGCTACACCCACGCCAGAGTGACATCTTTAATTAAAAATCGCTTTAACGACTTCTTCTATTTGATTGACGTGCATAGTACTCTGATCTAAAAATATTTCTCTGATAAGCAGATAGGTTCCACTCTCGATCTCCTCTTGGCACTGAATCGTTAATGCCTTAGTGAGTTCGCCATGAGTAATAAACCCCTTTTCAATCGCAATATCCCCAAAACGTTTTTCGTAATACTCTAAATTCTTGGTTTTGTTCGACATGGAAGCCCCCCCTTTTTTTTTAATGTTTTTTTTGACGGTTAGAACCTGAATTTTGCACGAATCGGAGGCTTTGAGATTTTTATTAATTTTAATGCAAGATTCAGGAAGTAACTCGTTAGATTTTGCATGGGACATTAATTTTTTGTAAGATCGACTACATTTTCGAGTTAAAAGTTAATCGCTAAATTCAAATCCATTCTCCTTAAATAATTTTAAACATACATTTACTATTTCTGGATCGAAAAGCACATTTTTGTTTTCTAAAATTGTCTCCAAAGCCTTATCGACTCCAAGGGCCGGTCGATAAGGCCGGTGGGAGGCCATAGCCTCCACAACGTCTGCCACACTTAAAATCCTTGCTTCCAATAGAATTTTCTTGCCTTTTAGGCCCTGAGGATATCCGGTTCCGTTTATCCTTTCATGATGTTGATAAACCATTTGAGCTATCGGCCAGGGGAAATCTATCCTTTTCAAAATGTTGTAACCTACTTGGGGGTGTAACTTAATCATGCCGAATTCGTATTCATTTAAGGGACCTGGCTTGGAGAGAATCTCAGCAGGCACGCATATCTTGCCAAGATCGTGGATAATTCCAGCCATATGGATTCCAACAATCCTTTGCTCTGAAAGTCTCATCTCTGAACCTATAGCATATGCAAGGTCGGCTACACGCCGTTGATGACCGGCGGTATAAGGATCCCTTGTTTCAATGGCCAATGCCATGGCCAGAATTATCTCTTCGTTAGCTTTGTTAGACTCGTCCAACATTTTCTGAATCACGGCGGTGCCATCGGAAACCAGTTGTTCCAAATTCTGACAATGGAACCGTTGCTGAATTTCCAGTTTGCGACGGCGCAATGCGTTGGACACATTTATCCTGACCGATTGGGCGGTAAACGGCTTAATGATATAACCGTACGCACCTAAATCCAGAGCGGTTTCACCAATTTTCGGATCATCAACAGCAGTTACCATGATAACCGCAGTTTCAGGGTAATTGTTTAAGATATATTGGATAAAATCTATCCCGGACTCGCCCGGCATTTTCACATCGCAAAGAATCAGATCGAATTTTTGATTACTCATGTATGATCGGGCTTCTTCTGAACTGGCGGCTAAGGTGCACTCATTTCCGATCGGCTTTAATATACGGCTTAGAAGGCGCTGAACAGGCGCCTCATCATCCACAATCATGATATGCGGTTTAATTTGATCGGTTCGCTCAGGGGATCCCTTATTTCTATCATATGCTTGAATTTTCATTTTTATTTTAGTTGGTTGGAACTGAAAACCACCTGCATTACAAGTTCTTTGAACAGTCTGTTACAAATCATAGCATCAAGAAGTATGCCAAAGCAGTTAAAGATTATTATAATAATAAATACAATGGGTTGAGATGATCCAGCCATTAGCCCGACACTTAGAAATCCGTCCTGTCAGAAAGAAATTTCCTGAATGGCAGGAATCTTTCCTGAACAACAGGAATCCATTTTTGCAATTCCCTCACTGATTTCGTTTATATAACCGGGCAAGTGTTTCAGGAACATATGGATAATCTCCTGAGCCGCCTTCAAAGGTTTTGGCCGGATCAAAAGTCTCCGGCGACGGGGGTCTGGAATCTTTTGAGACCGGGGAATGTTTTTTCTGCTTTTCTTCGGCTTTCTTCCGTTCTGCCATTTCTTTTTGCAACTCTGCCTCGCTTACGAGGCTTTTCTCCCATTTATTCGCGATAGTAAAAACCACAAGATAGGCAATCATCAATGGAATTTTAATCGCCGGAATCAAATTTCGGTTAGTTCCGGTGTTCTTTACAAAACGAGCTCTGAAATACTCCGCTTTCGGATAATTGTTGAGTCGTGCCTTCGGCCTCATCCAGTACTTTTCGGACCGTTCTTGCCAGTTCCGCCATATTAACAGGTTTGTACATAACCGCCTTGATCCCGATTTTTGCAAACAATTCTCCTGACATTTCTTTACCATACCCTGTGCAAATAATGACAGGTATGCCGGCCCTGATTTTTATCAACTCGACAGCCAGTTTTTCGCCGGTCAGATTCGGCATGGTCATGTCGGTGATGACCAGATCAAAGTGGTTCGGTTTTGAGCGGAACAGTTCTAATGCATCAAGGCTGCGGGTATTCGTGGTGACCTCATAACCCAGTCTTTCGAGTATCATTTTGTTCAGTTTTACAACGGACGATTCGTCGTCAATTAAAAGAATATGCTCTCTGCCCCCGGGCATCACCTCCTGCGGCATACCGTCCGGCGTATACTCAATTTTTTCAAGCATGGGCAAAAAGACGGTAAAGACCGCTCCACTCTGCGTTTGAGACATTGCCACGATGTGTCCTTTGTGTGTCTTTACAATCCCGTCAACCACGGCAAGTCCCATTCCGGTTCCCCTGTCCGGCGCTTTGGTCGAAAAATAGGGCTCAAAAATGCGTTCGACATTTTCAGAGGCAATGCCGGGACCCGTGTCGCTGACACTGAGTTTGACGTATTTCCCGGGTGGAAGATTCGAAATATTCTCTGCCTTCCCGTTGCCAAGTGTAATGGCGTCTATGCCGATAGTCATCTTTCCCCCTTCGGCTTCCATGGCATGGGCAGCATTGGCGCACAAATTCAGTATGACCTGGTGAATTTGCGATTCGTCTCCCATCACGCATGGATCCTTCGCCGACTTTATATCGACATCTATCTCAATATTAGTAGGTATGGTTGATCTTAACAGCATGGCTGTTTCTTTGACCATTACATCTATCCGTAAGGGTGCTAACTTTGGGGGAGCCTTACGACTGAAAGTCAAAATCTGCTGGACCAGAAGTTTTGCTCTTTTGCCCCCGATCAGAACTTCTCCCAAATTATCTGCTAAATGGGTTCCTTTTTCCACGTCATCGAGCGCAAACTCGGCAAAACCGATAACCGCAGACAGAATATTATTAAAATCATGCGCAATTCCGCCTGCGAGTGTACCAATGGCTTCCAGTTTCTGTGCTTGACGAAGCTGGTTTTCGAGATCCTTCTGTTCGGTGATATCGCTGACCACCATTCTGATCTGTTTCGGACAGCTATCCCCTTCTTCAACAACAATGCATTCCAGGTTCGCGTAAAATTCACTGCCGTCCGTCTTGACCAAATGCAGTCTGAAGGACTGAGGCTTTTCCGTTTCCAAAAGTTGTTTTCGATGCAAATAGAAAATATCCTGATCCTCATTCAGGATAAAACGGCTGAACAAACTGCCGGCAAGGGAAGATCGTTCCATTCCCAGCAAAGTGGCGGCCGTAAGATTTGCCTCCGTAACGATTCCCTTTTCACTGACCGTAAAATAGCCAACCGGAGCAAAATCATACAGATGAGAATAGCGATCCCGTGCCTTTTCGAGATCCCCCTGAATGCGTCGGAGCTCTTGGTTTTGCATCTTCAGCTCGATCTGGTGTACGCGAAGCTCATGGATCAGGTTCTCCATGTCTTCAGGAGAAATCCCTGAAAGATCCCCATCCTCATGGAATGATGTTTCCAAAGCCGCTTCGGCAAGCTGCCTGAGTTTTGCGCCGTTCGTTATATTTTCATCTTTCTCCATTCTCAGCCCTCCTGTGTTTCGACCAACCAGGCCAGATCACGCTCAGTGATCGCTATCTCAACAACCTGACCGTTTTCATCGGTCAATGCGCTGGCGGTCAGCCAGATATTCAAAATTTTGCCGTCTTTTGTCATCCGCCGGGTCTTGAACGCGTTTATGGTTTCGCCGTTCATCAGTTTATCGACAATATTTCCGAACTCCTCCGTACGATCCTTTGGAACCAGGTCCGCAAAATTTATTTGCAGCGCCTCGGATTCGGTCCAGCCGTACAGCTGCTGCGCACCCTTGTTCCAGGCCAGAATCCGCCCCTTCAAATCCAGCAGCGCGATCGCATCATTGGCATCTTCCAAAACAATGGCCAAACGCCTGACTTTATCCGCCTGCTTGATCTTGTGTACATCAACAAAGGTCAACACCACACCGTCAATAACATTTCCGGTGGTGCGGTACGGCATGATCTTCATGGCATACCAGGTTAAATCCTTTGACAGGATTTCCTTCTCAACGGCATTGAGGTCTTTGAGGACCGTTTCGGACAGACCGGCAAAGTCGACATCCGGAAAGCGGGTTTTAAGGTCATTGAGCGGCCTGCCGATATCCGTCTGAATCAAACTGATGATCCTGGCTGCGGCAGGGGTGTAGCGTTTGATGCAAAGGTCGGTATCCAGAAATATTGAGGCGATCTCAGTTGCGGCCAGAAGATTGCTCATATCATCATTGGCCCTGGAAAAGTCATCCAATTTGTTTTGAAGCTCCGCATTCACCGTGCCCAGTTCCTCATTGGTGGATTGAAGCTCTTCCTTGGACGTCTCCAGCTCTTCGTTGGTGCTTTGAAGTTCTTCGTTGACCGATTG
>CAZDAB010000065.1:8309-10529 GCA_964502855.1 uncultured Desulfobacteraceae bacterium
TGTCCGTTTTACCCACAAAATGCAGAATTTCATATGTATCATTGATCAGAACACCGGCGGGTGCATATTCATCAAGGATTGTCCTTTCAGCCATTGCCTGGACCGCACCGGCCGCCGGCAGATGGTTTCTCTCATGGGATTCGGTTCTCTGCCGGACGGGGTAATCGATTATAGCGGAATAAGCAGGGACCGTGTCCGCAAGATCTTTTTTGCGTTCAAAAATCTTTAATTTGGAGTTTATCGGCCGAAAAAGATCCCTGTAATCACCGATGCTTTCGGATGTGCCCAGAAACAGTAATCCGCCAAGATTCAAGGTATAATGAAACAGAGGGATGATCCTTTTCTGGAGGACCCTGTCCATGTAGATCATCAGGTTTCTGCAGCTGACCAGATCCAGTCGGGAAAAGGGTGGATCTTTTATGATATTTTGAAGTGAAAAGACGACCATGTCGCGGAGCTGTTTATTGACCTTGAAAAAACCCGGTTCTTTTGTGAAAAACTGTTTTAATCGCTCCGGGGAAACATCCACACCGATACTGTCCGGATAGACCCCCTTGCGGGCAATATCCAGGGCATTTTCATCGATATCCGTGGCAAAAATTTGAACATGGAATTGTTTTTTTGCCTTATCCATGGCTTCGGATAAGATCATGCCCAGCGAGTAGGCTTCTTCACCGGTAGAGCAGCCCACAACCCAGAAACGGATCGTCGTATCAGGCTCTTTTTGGCTCAACAAGGCCGGCAGCACCTGCTTTGCAAGTACGTCATAGGCTTCCGGGTCCCTGAAGAAGCTGGTTACCC
Source organism: uncultured Desulfobacteraceae bacterium (assembly GCA_964502855.1). Taxonomy (GTDB): domain Bacteria; phylum Desulfobacterota; class Desulfobacteria; order Desulfobacterales; family UBA11574; genus S5133MH16. The sequence continues at coordinate 9,111 of CAZDAB010000065.1, forward strand.
CGATGACCATGTTCTTAAAGAGCACGTCTATCTCGGCAGAATTTTTCTGGAGATAAAGAATGTAATCGGACAGCGATTTTATCTGGTGGACCGCCAGGCGACGTTCGATCCGCCGTACAATGGTATTGGGTTTGTAATGGGAAAAATCGTGGCCGGTTTTGCTGCGAATCATCGCAAAAATCTTTTGCATCTGGTTGTTAACCGGGGACTCTTTGAGTTTGATTTTATCCAATGACTCAAGAAAAGGGTGCTTGGCATAATGGATTAACGTTTCCGGCATCTTTTCCACCGGAAGAATGAAGTCGACAAGTCCGGTCGCGATGGCGCTTTTGGGCATACCGTCGTATTTTGCGGTATCCGGCTCCTGGACCATGACCATACCGCCTTCACCCTTGATCGCCCTGATCCCCAGGGTTCCGTCTGATGCCGTTCCCGACAGAATGATGCCGATGGCATTTTCATCCTGGTCTTCGGAAAGCGATCTGAAAAAGAAATCAATGGGCATGTTGACCGCACTGTTTTTTACCGGTTCCATCAGCTGAAGGCGGCGGTTGAAAATGGCCACGTTCTTGCCCGGCGGATTCAGATAGACATGGTTGGGTTTAAGTTTCGTGCCGTCTTCAATCTGACAGACGTTCATCCGGGTGTGTTTGTCCACGATCGATGCCATAATGCTTTTGTGTTTTGGGCTCAGATGCTGGATCACCACAAATGCCATGTTGCTGTCCGGCGGCATGATGGAAAAGAAAACATTGAGGGTTTCTAATCCACCGGCTGAGGCGCCGATGCCGACGATCGGAAAGCGGATGCCTTGTTCCGGTTTTCTCTCTTGTTTGACCTTTTCCGGGGAATTCTCTTTGACGGTGGGCGCTTTTTTCTTTTTTTCCGACATGGTCGCTTCCTTTATATTTGAATGGATGAAAAAGATAACCAAACAATCGTCAAATCAACCAACAATCATCAATTCTTCCCTTTCCCCTTAAGCACTTCATGCAACACCTTGCTCAATGATAGGAATTCAAAGGGTTTGGGCATCACACCTTTAAAACCGCATTCCTGAAAATTCGACAAAACCGGATCATCGGAGTAACCGCTGGACACGATAGCCTTCACTTCAGGGCTTATCTCCAACAATTTCTTAACGGCATCCTTTCCGCCCATCCCGCCGGGGATGGTCAGGTCCAGAATAACGGCATCATAGGGTTTTTCAGCTTCTATGGCTTCTTTAACCATCCGAATCGCTTCAGCACCGTTCTTTGCAAATTCCGGCTCATAACCCAAGATCTTCAGCATCCTCCCGACCATTTTCCGTAATGGCGCTTCATCATCCATCACCAGAATTCTGCCCCGGCCTTTTATTAGCCGAGTTTCTTCTTTTTGGAGCACTGCTTTTTCAGAGGCGGGCAGATAGATATGAAA
>CAZDAB010000066.1:0-10503 GCA_964502855.1 uncultured Desulfobacteraceae bacterium
AAAGTCGCTATTCATTCCCTTATTCAGCCAGGGGTCGATTTTCCATATAATTTCCATTGTATTGGCATGTTTACTTAGACTGTATTGCTTGGCTTCGTCGGGATGACACCGAGAACAATCTTTGGGCGTGACAACGGCAGCAACCGGAATTTTGTAATCAGCGGTTCCGTAAGGCTGGTCGGACCGTTGATACTGCTTGTAATGCTCCTGACTGACGTCCGGATCAAATGCTTCGGCTTTATGGCAGTCATAGCAGGTGATGTTGGCGCTGGCATGCCGACTATGGGTCCAATCGACAAAAATCCCGGGATGCTCTCGCTTGTGACACTCGATGCAGGCAATGGCCTCTTTGGGCATACTGCGCTCAATTCGAAATTCTTTCTCTTTTGCAACATTCTGGGCGACTCCGGGAGCAGTCAATGCCCCGGTGATCATCAGAATCACCGCTAATGTCCAAAACCATGGTTTTTGAATCATTGGCTGTCTCCTTTCTTTTATTTAGCCATTTCTATAACCCCAATCCCCTATAACTGCTTTCATATTGTTTATAGGCATAATACTCTCTGGCAGTATGCACCAGATCCCTGTGGCAGTCCACGCATCTCTTTTCATAACCCGGTCTTGCAAAGACGACGGATCGATGCGCCAACATGGCTCCTCTTTTGTCGGGCATGTAAAGAATGTTACGATGACATTTTTGACACTGGTCGTTTTTAAAAGAAACATACGCTTTTTGGCGTTGTAATTCGTGGTCGTACCGACTTATATCTTCTGTAAAATGAACAAAGATATCTTTTATTCCATGAGCCGTTTTGGCATAAAAAAATTCAAAGGTATCGTGGGGAGCCGGCAGGTGGCAGTCCATGCAATCCGCTACAAATCCCTGTTCATTGTTGACATGGGTCGAGGTTTTCCAGGTATTATAGGCGAACTGGATTTCGTGACAGGTTGCGCAAAATTGCGGTGTCGAGGTTCGTACCATTGTATAATAACCCAGACTGAACAAAGGAAATGCGATAATAATTCCAACAATAATAAGTATTCCGCTATATATGTATTTTTTCATCATTTGGCCTTGCTTTAAATGGTTGAGATGATGGTGGAAAGCGTAGAACGAAAAATAGAAGCATAATCAGATTATTAGTCAATATCTCATAAAATTATAGTCGTGTCAATAAAATGAATATCATTTAGTAGCGATCCTTTCATAGTAGAATAATCACGACAAATAAAAAAGTTTGGATACAGAAAGGGTATAACCAGCGGAATATCTGAAAAAAAATCAGATCTTGATATTTACAGTCTCAATTTGATACATGTAAATTTAGCAGATTTCATCTAATGGCAAGAACGCACAATTAAAGGTTGGTCATTTTTCTTTAGCAATACAGAAAAGGAGATTAAAATGGTTAAACTTGTTATTTTCCATAGCGGAAATCCTGCTTGAAGAAATTGTCAAGCGGCCATAGGTATGGCTAAAAACATGAAAAAGCGTTTCGAAGACTCGATCGATTTATACATTTATACAAATGACTCGAAAGAAGCCAAAGAATTTGACATCAAAGGTTCTACAAGCGTCTTTGTCAACGATGAAGCTGTTCCTTTAGATATGGCATTATCAAATCAGAAAATGGAATCTTATTTAAAAGGCAAGATCTAATTTATTATCATATGCTCTTTGATTTTTATTGGTGTAAAAAGTCAGGCTGGCAGAGAGGTTGGGGCATAGCGCTTTGTGCTTTTTAAGAAATTATTTGAGCCGACTTTAAAGAAGTACTGGTAACATGCCTGTTGCTGATTTCCAGCATTATTTGCCATTAAAAATAATTTCGGTAAGGAGAGGCTGGTTATGAACATTTTATTTATTATTTCCACAGATGATGCTGAAACATCTTACAATGCTATGAGGTTAGCCAATGTCGCCGTTAAAAAAGGAGATGACGTCAGTGTATTCATGCTGGGGAAAGGGGTTCTTTTCGAAAAAAACAGTAATGAAGAGTTTAATGTAATGGAACAGGTTAACCAATTTGAAGGAGATTTTTACGTCTGAGGGGTTTGCATGAAATCCCACGGTCTGGAGGGATCAAGTTCATGCCCTATTGCTTGGATGGATGATCTTTATGAATTGTCCATGGAGGCAGACAAGGTGTTTACTTTTTAATTCAAATTTATGTAATGGAAAACATGCAGATCGAACCTTTTTAATTCTTGACATATTCCCCGGGTATTCATTTTAAACGATACACGAAATAGAAAACGATATCTTTAAAACGATCCTTGCTTGATATTTACAGTTTGAGTTTGATATCTATACCCGTGACATCTTCAAGCGGAAGCACTACGCCCAAATCTGCGCGTGCCATCATGATTTCATCGGAATGCTTCAGGGTGTCATTGAAATTTTGAACCGTATCAGCGTTTTCAATCTCGGAGAACACCTTCATCTTTGCATCATGGGTCTCTAAAAAAGCCTTAAGCGATCGGATATCATGACTGCTTCTAACGAATGATGCGGCGATAATACGTCCGGTGTTCATGAAGATCAAGGATCACTTTGGGATTAGAGCATGAGAACAACCAGGGTACAGTAAAAGGCGAAAAATGATGACAATTAGTTAAGATTACATAGTGCGATACTTTAATTTATGATTGCTTTTGCTTTAGATGAGACTCAGGAAATATCCCAATATTGCACTACCGGCTACAATGTGTAGGGCACTGGCTTTCTTCAATCCAAATGTGAATCCAATAGCGAGTATAGCGATTATCCAACTTCTCCAATCGACCAGTACTGCATTTCCTAATTTAATTGTTACAGCTATCATAATTCCTACTGCTCCGATATTTACGGAGTCCAGAAATCCTGCTGCCAATGAGGATTTTCTCAGTTTAGGTACCAGTGGATTCAAAAAGAGCACGAACAGGAAAGACGGAATAAATATACCAAAAGTGGCAGCAACAGCGCCCCAGATCCCCAGTATCTGGTAACCGATAAAAGTTGCCGTCGACAATACCGGGCCTGGAGTAAACTGACCAATGGCGATGGCGTCAAGCAACTGTGCTTTTGTAAGCCAACCTAATTTGGATATAAGTTCTCCATCGAGATAGGCAATCAAAACATAGCCGCTACCAAAGAGAACTGCTCCCACTTTCAGAAATATCACAAAGAGCTTTTCGGTTGACACATTTTCAACCAAGGGGGCTGCTGCGGCAATTAAAGCAACCGGAAAAAAGCAATGGTATGTATTCTGTTTGATTTTGTTTTCGAAGGCAAACAACACCATCCCGATAACTCCCGCCACAAGAATTGTGACAATTTCATTCAAACCGAATAATGAGGCAAGAACAACTGTAAAGCCCAACACCCCTAAATGAATGTTCTTCAGTGCTTTTCTGCCAAGTTTTAGTATGGCGCTTATTATGATTGCAATGACAGCCGGTTTGATACCATAGAGAAAGGGCTCGACTTTCGGTACGGAACCATATTCGACGTAAAAATGGGCCAGCACTCCCGTAAGCATAACTGCGGGAAAAATGAAAGCAACTCCGGCAATAAGCAACCCTGCCAATCCTGCCCTTTCATGACCGCAATGAAGTGCCATTTCGGTTGAATTGGGTCCAGGTATCAAATTGGTAGCGCCTACAAGATCAAGGAAGTGTTGTTGCGTCATCCATTTCCTCTTGTTAACCACTTCGTCTTGCATCATTGCAATATGAGCAGCGGGGCCGCCAAACGCAATCAAGCCAAGTTTGAAAAAAAGTAACGCAATCTCCTTCATTCTTCCTCGTGGGTGGGGTTTGGTGATAAGTGATCGCTATTCAGGCCAAATGCCGGGAGGGAAAAAAACAATCTAAGGTTATTCATTCCAATTTAGCCTCGGTATCTTTTCCGGTTACAATCTTAATAGGCTTAAATCGTAATTTTAACAACTACATCAACCCTCTTCAGCCGCCCTGCATAGCCCCAAGTTTCGACAGATCGAAATAACAATCACAAAACAGCAAGTTGGAAGTCAACGGCTTTTCGCCATGTCGGTGAAAAGCGTTTCACTACAACCAATTTCAGTCAAACAGTGTTACCAGTCCCAACACTATACCGGCCATGCGATATCTTGTGTTCCAAATATATATCTGAAAAAACCAATCTTGTGATCATGAATGGATGTTAAATGAATTAGATCTGTTTCAGATCATGAGAAACCTCCAACATGTATTGTTGACGGAGAGGGTTAGGCCTTGAATTTATCGAGCTTAAAAGGGAATTGAACTATTCAAATCGTATAATAAACTCCGTGGGTATACCACTGACAGCCCTTGTGAAAACATTCCGAAAGAGCACGATCCCAAGATTTGCAAAAAACATCATAATTGTCCAGATTAAATCGTTAGAGAATCCATTTCCGTTTGATGTTCCAGAGACTCGCTGTGAAAAGCAGCACACAAAATGCACAAAGAAGACCGAAATCCAACAAAAGAGGTATAAAATTGTCGCCATTGACAGCCCAGTGAAGCACATCCACCCCATATGTGAGGGGCAGCAAAAACGACAGCGGCTCCAAAAAAACCGGCAGTTTTTCGATGGGAAAAAAGAGCCCGCACAGAAAGATCATCGGGAATCGGAAAAAATTTGAAAAAGTTTGGGCCTCGAACACCTCGCTTACAGCCACCGCGATGAAAAGGCCCAGAAATGTCGAGACCACAGCGATGAGGAAAACGGCCGGAATGAACGCCCTCCAGGCAACCTGGGACAGATCCGTCAGAAATACGGCCATGATCACTGGAACAAACGCGTTGGCCATACCGAACAGGATCGCGCCGCTGGTCTTGGCCAACATGAGAAGTTCGAAGGGAATGGGGGCAAGAAGCAGCCGCTCGAAGGAGCGGTTCTTTTTCTCGAAGGTCACCGTTACCGCCAGCATCGAGGTGGTGCCGAACAGGATGGAGATGGCCACCACCCCGGGAACCAGCATTAGGATATTTTCAAGCCCCAGACCGGATTTGATGAAGAACATGCTCGTCCAGGCCAGGGGGAAAATCAGCCCCCAACTGACATTCGGCGGCTTCAGGTAATAGGTTCGCATATCCTTTACCAGAATATTCCAGAAGGCGATCCAGTACTTCATCGGCTTCCTCCCATTTTTTCCTTTTCTATTCGCATCGCCCCGGCTTCGATACCGGTAATCCGGACGAAAATGTCTTCCAAGGAAGGCCGTATTCTCCGTGCTTCTGAAACTTCGGCGCCGGAATCCTCCAGAAATCGAACCAGCGGCCCGACCGGCACCGGATTGTCCGCCTCTACTCGAATTCTTCCTTGCCCCAGATTCCCGAAGGCTATACCGGGGAAGGCTTCAGAAAGCCTTCCCTGCAGATCGTCTTGAACGCTTTCGCATGAGATCTGAACCACGTGCTTGTCTTTGAGGGGTTGAACCAGGTTTTCGACCGAATCGATTTTAACGATGCGTCCAGAGACAATGAAAGCAATCCGCCCGCATAGTCTTTCCGCTTCCTCGATGTAATGGGTGGTCAGAAATATGGTGGTCCCGGTTCGATGAAGATCGGCCACCAACTGTCTCAGCTGCCGGGCGCTGGCCACGTCGATGCCTGTGGTCGGTTCATCCAGGAAAAGAATTTCAGGCCGGTGGATGATTCCTGCGGCGATGGTGAGTTTGCGCTTCATTCCCTTGGAATAGCCGCCGAACTTTCGCTTCGCTGCGCCTGTCAAGCCGAAGGCGTCCAGAAGCTCCTGGGCCCTGGCCTGTCTTTCAGCTTTGCCCATCCCATAAAGTGCCGCGCAGAAATAGAGGTTTTCGAATCCGGTAAGCTCCGGATACATGTTGCTTTCGTCCGGAACCACGCCGACAAGGTGTTGGGCCGCCCTGGGATTGTTCGCGCAATCGATGCCGCCGATTCGGATCTTTCCAGTGTCAGGACGAGCCAGGCCTGTGAGCATGTTGATGGTGGTTGTTTTCCCAGCTCCATTGGGGCCGAGGAAACCGAACAACTCGCCTTGCCGAACGCTGAAGGATATTCCGGCAACCGCCTCGACTTTTTCGAAACGCTTGCTTAAATTCTCGACATAAATGGACTCACTCATATTGATCGCTTGGCCTGCATGGTAAAATTAATCCGTTTTCATGTCAATGGATATGATTATGTTTTTTATTTCTGACCGAAAATGCTCGCGGCAACCGCAATCATGTTCTTGTTCCCTATCGGTTTTTATTGAATCGGGGCATTCATTGCATGGAATGGCTTCCTTTAAAAGCCGCCGAATGTGTTCGGTGTCCCGGCAGCTCTGAAGCTGTTTAAGCACATCGTCTATTTCCTTTTTTTTACACATGGCACCTCCAACCATCCAAAGATCATTCCTCACCATAGTGTTGTGAGCATGGCCGATGATTACACTCTCTTTTTCACCCTGGTCGTCTTTCCCGGATCAGCTTCTATACAGATAGTTTATCCCACTTTAGAAGTTGGGCCACGATCATCCCGGTAATAAAACCGGCCGCCAAATTTGAGGCCAGAGTGATGCCCAAAATAAGAGTGGCGACAAAATAGTCTTTACGCTGGTCCAGATCCATTACAGTGAGCGTTAACTGAGAACCCGAGAACACCAGCAGAACGCCTAAAACGGACATAGGCAGAAGGTTGAAAAGCCCGACAATGTCGTGTCCCAAAAAAACCGCCAGCGCTAAAAAGAGAAATCCAATCATCACATTGGACCCGGCTGTTCGCGCCCCGAATCGATAATGCGCCGCCAGCCCTCCGGCTCCGTGACACAACGGCATGCCACCGAGGAAAAAGCTAATAAAATTGGCCAAAGCCATGCTCACGCAGGCTTTTCGATTTGTTACCTTTTCCGACCGATCCCCGAAATACTCCTTTGAAAGATCCGTGTAAGCAAGTACCGCATTTCCCAAGGTCATCGGCAACTGCGGCAGCGCCAAGGCGAACAATGCGAAAGTGAAATCCGCTTTTCCGGGAAATGTGAAAGGATGAATTTCCGGGAGGTTAAAGCCGAAGCCGCCGCTGCTCAAATCAAACCTGGCACCCAAAGCCAAGCCGGCGACGAGTCCGCCAGCCACAACAATCAGGCCGGCTGGAAATCTTTTATTGTCCAGCAAAAGAAGGGTTACGATGGCGACGACGGCACCGATCACCAGGCTGATGGGGATTGCTCCGAGGTACTGAACAGAAAGGTGAGGCTCCACCGCCTGCTGAAGTGCCTGATATTTTGAAGTTCCGGTTATAAATTTAACGCCGCCGGAAATCAGTAGCGCCCCTGTGGACAGCTGCACTCCGCGGATAACCGATTTGGGGGTGACCTTACTTATAATATCAATGGCCCCGGTAATCCCAATGATCAATAGAAAAACGCCCATGAGCAAGGACGAGGCAAGAATCTGATCGGCGCTCATGGCGGTGGCGATGGCGTACGCCCCGATGACTTTCATCGGTTGTACCGGTACGGTAATGCCAAAATAAATTCCTGAAATAACATAGAAGACGCCGACACTCAGAAACAGTCCCAATGCGTCGAGGCCGTTAAAAAGGACCATGGCGATGGCAATGGGCAGTAAAGTGCCCAGATCGCCCAAGGACCCGGCCAACTCCAATCGATCAAATTTAAAACGTTCCGACATGAATTCTCCTCACGAACCGATAAAAGAACGATGCAACAGTTTGACGCACAGAATAAATAAAATGACACTGAAAATAACACGAATGCTTTTGCCTTCGAGACGGCTGCTCATGATCCTGGAACCGGCCTGGCCGCCCGCGAAAGAGGCCAAGGCGGCGGGGAGGATAAACATCCAGTTGATTTTGGCCATTGAGGCGTAGCCAAGAAAACCTGCCAGGGATGAAAAACACACGATGAATGTCGAAGATGCGGCGGCGATCTTGGTTGGTGTCTTGAGAACATAGATGAGCAGTGGAACGACGAAAACCCCGCCACCGATACCCAGCAGACCGCCCATAAGACCGATACAGGCGCCAATACAGACGCCACCCACGATTTTTTTTGACGGGGTTATGCTGACGCTTTCCGTTTCAGCCGCTGGCGACATGAGCATGCGCACGCCTGCCAAGGCCAGCACAACGGCCATGATCACCAGAAAAGGAGTCAAATCGATTCGCACATTCAAATACGAACCGACCGGGGCAGCGAGGCTGGAGGAGATGATCAGAGGGATGGCGAGCGAAAAATCCACCATTTTTTTGCGTGAATAGGTGTAGGCGGCGGACGCGGCGGCGATAAGGTTCAGGAATAAAGAGGCAGAAGCCGCTTGGGATTTGGCAAACCCAAGAAGCACAAACAGCGGAGAAAAAATCAGCCCCCCTCCGAGGCCGACCATCGTCAGCACAAGGGAAATGGCAAAAACAGCGGCAATCAGTGGAACCGAGATGGTCATGGCCTCAACAAATGGGTTCGCTTATTTGTCTCTAGGAGCGCAATCTTCTTTGGAGCATGGATGCTCCTTCGTATCCCCGTGGCACTCACGGATTTGTTCCGGCGTGCAGTTTTCCGGCTTATCCTGCAACTTATCAGGCTGCTGGCAGCAATTTTGGCACATATCAACCTCCTTGGTTTCATGTCTATCTGGCGGCATTTCGTTTATCCGCCAGCAAATACTGTTGAACGTCCTGCGTGTCTCACCCAGTTTGTTGAGTTCCTCCGCGATCCGAACGATGGCCTGCCTGTCCACCATGTAGTGGGTCCAATAGCCGCGTTTTTCCCCCCTGACCAATCCGGCCTTGCGTAATATCCTGAGATGCTGGGACACTGCTGGCTTCGAGATGCCGAGGTGGGTTGCCAAGGCACCAACGCACAGATCGCTGTTCAGTAGCATGGCCAGGATCTTCATCCGGTTTTCGTCGGCCAGGGCTTTCAGGGATTGGACCAGGAGCATATCAATATCCATTTAAGCAAATAATTATTTAATTTAGATCATATTAAATTAGACTTGTCAACAGAAAATTCTAATCCGGTTGTATTTCAACTGCCAAAATCCAACTTTATTTTGTGCATAGGCTCGACAAATAGTGATTACTGCGACCATTAATCCTCAGTTACAACGGTGGTTTTCAAAAGATACAATGGAACCAATAGTGGTCACATTAAAGATCAACAATACCCAGTCATGATCATTAACAGAGTCTCAAGATTTTGTACTTGTCGAAATGATGCTAAATTCGTTTTACTGCAATATTTCAATCAGCCAAGTTAGCGATCACTGCAATAAAGCGGAAACTTGACCATGCGAAAATATTCTGTGTCTCAAAGATATATCTGGTACTCTGAAAAAGGAGCAGCCTTGTGATACTTAATGGATATATGAATAGTTTCAGCTTTTACAGTCTGTATTTAATAGGATGAGTTTCTCAAGGAAGATTAATTTCGAATTAACCGATACGAAAGAATCCAAATAATATACATTTCCGAATCCGTATTTTCGCTTCAATAACGATCTCCCATTTATTCTAATTTTACACATCAAGCGCTCACATAAAAAAAACACCCGGTTTCCAGATCCGGTTTTGCGGGTAATAACCGAGCTTCCGATAGTTCCCAAATTTCGATTTAGAATCTTTTTAATTTATTCTGTTTGATTAAGAACTAACCAGAATGGTTTGGATTATATGGTATTAATAGTTCGGCAAAAATGAATTGTAAAAATTGAGCTTTGATTTTATAAACTATATTTTGTGTTTAAAAAAATGATCAACTCATTATTAATATTGAGGTTTTGGTTATACGAGAAAAATAACTATGAGTAACGGATTACGTTTGAATAAAAATCAGCAAATAGCGGCTAAATATAAAGATCAACATATTTTGGTTTTGGCGGGAGCCGGAACAGGAAAAACACTGACCATAATCGCCCGGGCCGAATATCTAATACGAAAAGGTGTTGATCCAAGACGCATACTTCTTTTGACATTTACACGCAGGGCCGCCAGAGAAATGATAGATAGATTATACTTGAGTATTGGCGATACCGCCAAAGAAGTAACAGCGGGAACATTTCATCATTTCTGTTTATTAACCATGCGAAGAATGGGAGATAAATTTGGAATCCAGGATTTTACAGTAATAGACAATGATGATCAAAACAGTCTCATGAGGCTTGCAAGGGCAGGATATGTAACCAAAGGAGAAAACTTTCCACGAGCTTCTCAGTTGGTAAACATATTCTCATATTCCCGTAATACAAACATGAGCGTATTGGAATATTTAAATAAATATACGGAATTTGATGAGGAAACTTGCAATAAAATATTGGCCGTATTGGCCGAATACAAACAGAGAAAACAATTAAACCTTTATTTTGATTTTGACGACATTCTTTATCACTTCGGTAAAAAGCTACATGAAGATTCATCAATCCGTAATCAACTACGGAGCCGCTACGATCACATCCTCGTTGATGAGACACAGGACACAAATCCTCTGCAATCGATTATCCTGTACGGTATGAAAGACCCCGCCAAACAGTTCTC
>CAZDAB010000067.1:0-10489 GCA_964502855.1 uncultured Desulfobacteraceae bacterium
ACCAAATAATGCCATTTATTCAATGGGTTATGGCTACTCACAACATAAGGCAAGATATCAACGGGCTGGCGATCATCTTAAAAGGTATTGAAAAGCCGCATTTTTCGAAACAACAATCTATTCATTGATCGAAAATTTAGAATTTACCCCTTCCCCAAAAATTGCAATTATTGTTATAATATGTTATTAAAATTTAATCTGTATATTCCGACGGCGGTTCTTTCTAAGTAGCTCAATTTGTCATTTTTAACATCTGGGTGAATAAATTAAGAGATATCCAAAAATCAGGTAGTCGACTCAATGTAACGGATAAAGGGTCATATATGGTGGCAAACGATACCGTATTATGGGCCTTTTTTATTTTTTGAAATAATGGAGAATTTACAAATGGTCAGAAAACTAACATATAAAGAACTGGATAAAAGAATATTTGGGAAAAGCTAATTACTGAAAGTCGAGAAAAGTTCCACAAAACAATAATACTCATATTTGAGGCAGACTTTCTTGAATATGTCCGAGGAAACAAACCATGAATGAGCGCAAAAGTGTTTTTTTGTTGATTGCGATAATGGTAACGGCCTGCCTGTCTATTGCAGGGGCTACTATCACAATTTTATACAACACAGGTATAGAGGAGGAACGGGCACGACTGATGGAAACCGCTCAAAGTCAGGCCCGCCTTATCGAATCTATCGCTCGGTTTGACGCAATTTACAGCAAAGATTATCCGGGGGGTGCGAAATCGGCCACCTTGACCCAGATCATCGATGCACATGAACATTACACCGGGTTTGGTGAGACAGGAGAATTTACGCTTTCCGAAAAAGCAGAAAAAAATATTGTGTTTCTGCTCAGGCACCGTCACTCCAGCCGCAGCACCCCAAAGCCGATCCCTTTTGAATCGGAGCTGGCAGAACCGATGCGGCAGGCATTATTGGGCCGGTCAGGTACTGTCGTTGGTCTGGATTACCGCGGGGAGAAGGTATTGGCAGCGCATGAGCCCGTGGCACAACTGAACCTTGGTATCGTGGCAAAGATCGATATGTCTGAGGTGCGAGCGCCGTTTCTGAAAGCCGGTTTGATCGGTATGCTCATCACGGTTGTGGTTGTCTTGATAGGGGTGGGTTTGTTTGTCCGGATTACCAACCCAATGGTCATTCAGCTGGAAACACGAAACTATGAAATGAAAAAATTGAACGATGAGTTGAAAGATGAAATACATGATCGGGAACGAGCCGAGGCGGCGTTGCGGAAGTCGGAGCGGGAATTGAACATCAGGAACCGAATCTCGGAAATCTTTCTTTCCATCCCCGACGACGATATGTTCGGAGATGTGTTGGACGTTGTTTTAGAGGCTGTGAAAAGTAAATACGGAACCTTCGGATATATTGACGATGATGGATCCCTGGTTGTCCCATCGATGACCAGAGATGTCTGGGATGAGTGCAAAATTCCTGAAAAAGACATCGTTTTTCCCCGTGAGATATGGGGTGACAGCATCTGGGCGAGATGTCTCACCGAAAAAAAAACCATTTCTTCGAATGGACCCTTTCAAGTTCCCCTTGGCCACATTCCCATAACACGGGCCATGGCCGTACCGATCATTTACCACGGAGATGCCGTCGGGAAATTTGTGATCGGCAACAAGCTTTCGGGCTACGACGAAAATGACAGAAAATTAATGGAATCCATCGCCGATTTCACAGCACCCGTCTTGAAAGCCAGGTTGGAAAGGGACAGCCAGGAAAGAAAACGCAAACAGGCAGAGGAGGAACTGAAAAAAGCTCACGACGAGCTGGAGCAGAGGGTTGAAGAACGAACTGTTGAATTGTTGAAAACGAACAAGGAACTGAAGCAGGAGATAGAAGATCGCAAGCGGGCGGAGGAGGCAGTTCGCGAGAGCGAAGAAAAATATCGGTTGTTGATAAAGATGCTTCCGAGTGTTGTTTATAAAGGCTACAAAGACTGGTCCATCGAGTTCTTTGGCGAAAAAATCGAATCGTTTACCGGTTATGGCGTTGATGAATTTAACTCTCGCAAAATAAAATGGTGTGATGTAATCCTTAAGGAAGATATGCCCACCGTAAAGAAAGATTTCATCCAGACGCTTAAGACAGATAAAAAATTTGTGAGGGAATATCGAATCAAAACCAATTCAGGGGAAATTTTGTGGATACAAGACAGAGGACATATCGTCTGTGACAGCCGGGGAGCGGTCGAATATATCAGCGGGGTTTTTTTCGACATCACCGATCGTAAGCTCCAGGATGAAAAGCTGCAAAAAAGCAAGAAGCTGCTCCAATCGGTCTTTGACGGAATCCCGGATCCGCTTATCCTGATGGGCGCCCGGTTCAAGGTGAAAATTGTCAACCAGGCCGCGATGCGGTATTACCAAATAAAAAAGCCTGAGGATATCGGCAGCAAATGCTGTTATGAGACGCTCCTTGGGAAATCAAAGCCGTGTGATGGATGCCAGGTTCCGGCAGCGGTTGCAAGCGGGAAAAGCGGTACTTTTGAACGCAGAGGCATTATAAATCCGAACAACCTGGAGCAGGTAAATATTTATCATTTTGATGAAAAGGGCCATGACTTCGGCGGGGCACTGATGCGTATTCATGACATCACGGAGGAAAGGCTGATGGAACATAAAATGATTCACAACGAAAAACTTGCATCACTGGGCCTTACGATTTCCTGCATTTCCCATGAGATAACAAACCCCATCAGCGCTATCAGCTTCAATGCCCCCATCTTGAAGGATTACATCAGCACCATGATTTCCATTGTGGAAGGTTATGCCAAAGACAGTGAAGATTTCGAACTATTTAAAATGCCTTATCCTCAATTCAGAAAGGATGCCTTTAAAATTATAGAGAACATCCTTCACGCTTCCAAAAGAATCAATGCCACCGTGTCCGATTTGAGAAAAGTATACGGCAATAAGAAGCAGCAAGAAAACCGCTGGGTGGATCTAAAACAGTTGGTCGAGAAGGTAAGTGCTGTAACGGGGGTGGAGATCAATGAATATGTAAAATTTTTTGAAATAAACATTTCCGAAAATCTGTCCAAAATTTACACTGATCCGGATGCCGTCGAACAGGTCCTGACAAATCTATTAATTAATGCGGCGCATGCTGCCGACAAAACAGACTCACAGGTAAAGCTCGATGTGACATGGGGAGATACCTGGAAGGACCATATTATTATCGAGCTCAGTGATAATGGCTGCGGCATGGACCAGGAAACCCTGTCGAAGATATTCAACCCCTTTTTTACGACCAAAGCGCCCGGTCAGGGAAGCGGTTTGGGTCTGTATGTTTGCCAGGATTTGGTCAAAGACCTTGGCGGACGGATCGAGGTGCAGAGCGAACCTAGTAACGGGAGTGTCTTCAGGGTTGTTTTACCCGACATTGAAAGGCGCTCGGCGAAAAGGTTGTAGACTTGACCGGATTTCTTATGTAAAATGTAAAATAAAGAAGCAAAATGATGAAACCATTTCAAAAAATTCTATCGGAATTGGATCAAAGGATTTTAAAATGGATTACAGCATAATCGTTGTTGACGATGATCCGGATTTTTTGGAGAGCATCCAAAGAGGGCTGACCATCTCCGGCTTTAAAAATATAAGTATTTATCAAGAGCCTGTGGAAGCAGCAAACTTTATTGAAGAAGGCAAAGATGTTGACATTGCCCTGATCGATATCACCATGCCGGGTATGAGCGGTATAGAGCTCTTGGATCTCATTAAAACCACACAACCCCAAACCGAATGCATTATGCTGACAGCGGTGGACGATGTTCGTGTCGCAGTTAAATGCTTGAAAAAAGGCGCGTACGATTACCTGGTGAAACCGATTTCCAGAGAAGATTTGGTGGTATCGATCAATCGTGCAGCTGAAAAAAAGCGGTTGATGGATATTTTGAATATCGGCAAGCTAAGGACGGTGCCGGACCTGACCAACCAAAAAGCCTTCGAGCCGATCGTCACAGGAACCTTAACAGTTCAAAGGATCTTGAAAGAAGCAGAACTTCATGCCCGCAGCAGCATGCCCATATTGATTACTGGAGACAGCGGTACCGGTAAAGAACTTCTGGCTAAGGCCATTCACACGGCCAGTCCCAGGGCAAAATCTCGCTTTGTGCCCATCAACATGGCCGCCATTACGCCCAGTCTGTTCGATGCCGAGTTCTTCGGACACACAAAAGGTGCTTTTACCGGCGCGGATTCCGAGCGTGAGGGGTACCTGGAATATGCAGACAGAGGCACCCTCTTTCTGGATGAAGTCGGCATGCTGCCCTTAGAGCTCCAAGGTAAACTGCTGCGATTTCTCCAGGAAGGTGAGTTTGTCAAGTTGGGATCAAACAAGACTCAAAAGTCCGATGTTCGCATCATTGCGGCCACAAATACCGACCTGGAGAAACAGGTTGAGAAAAATTTTTTTCGCAAGGATCTATACTACCGCCTCAAGGGCGGGTGGCTTCACCTCCCGGATTTGAAAGAGAGAAAGGAAGACATTCCCCTGCTGATCAAACGATTTATCGATGAATTTTTCAATATCTGCGACCTAAAGATAAATACAGCCTGCACCATTGAAGAAGAGGCCATGTCGTATTTGATGGCATATGATTATCCCGGGAACATCAGAGAGCTGAAATCCATCGTCCATGCCACCCTCAATCTCACCCGGGGGCGGCATATATCCAGGGCTTTTCTTCCCAAAAATGTGCTTAGAGCAAAAAAAATATCGAAAGCCGAGAACCATTCATCACCCGAACCCCTGATCCCCTTGGCGCATGCGGAAAAGAACTATATACTAAAGGTCTATCGTCAAATGGATAAAAATAAATCCAAAACCGCCAGGGTTTTAGGTATTACTCTGAACACCCTGCGCAGAAAAATTCAATCCTATGGGGTTGAATAAAAACTGAAACCTGCTGTGACAAAAATAACTACCAAAAAATAGCGCACCTGCTTTTAAGTATTTGAATATAAATTGGTTTTATTTCTTGCCTGTTCAATTTTGTGGTAGTTTAAAATTAATTCAAACCATTCTCAAACAACCCCGCTATTCATTTAATTAAATCCAACCTATTGAATTTACATTATTTCTATTTCAATCCCCCTGTCTGAGAAATGACTGGCACAGGAATTGCTCAGCTTCATCAGCACCAAATAGCGTGTTTCAAAGCTTTAAGCTTGATGAACAGAACATTTAAGTCACTAAAAAACCAACACAAAGGCAAAAAGATGCGGCAGGATACCGTCATCAAAATTTTGGAAAAGCAGCCTTTTCCCCGGTTATAAGAAAGGAGGTTTTCATGGGCGAGAATATTAAGAAAAAACAACCTGCTTTAGTGAGGACACTCAATCGGTATGTGTTCCTTGCGTTTCTTTTGTGTGCCAGTCTGGTATTTGCCGTCAACGCCGAGGCATTAACGCTGGACGTGCAGGGCATAAATCGCGACGGCACACTAAATACGACCGTCACCCAATACCGCTGGACGATCGAAGAAGATGCTACCTATCACGTCCCGTTCGACTCAAGCGGCAACCCGATCCCCGACCCGAACACCCTTTCGGTGAGTTTCCACCAAAGCTACATGCCCATGGTGGCCAGCGGAGACAATTCCACAGGATTCCCACCGGTGTGCACGGGCGGCGCGGATCCGATCTGCCTCGACCCTGCCAAGAACTACTTCGTCTCGGTCATTCCCACGGTCTCCGGCAGTTACTCCATCGGTGGGGCGCCATTCAAGGGAGACGCCGGGTCGGTGACCGTAACCCTCAACCAGTTGCCCTTGCCCACGGCACAGATCACCGTTTTGGTATTCAACGACAACTTCCCCATCAACAACGCCCCGGACCTGCCCGAAGAGGTTGGACTGGCCGGTTTTTCCATTGTGCTGGAGGACGGCGGCGGACGCTACGGCATATCGGCAGGAGTCCAGATGATGGACGCCTTCGGCAACCCCCTGGGGACGACCTATCAGTTTACGGACATCAACGGCAACGGAATACACGATTCCGGTGAGCCATATGTGCTCGACTCCAACGGGATGCCGATTGTCGCCGCCATGGGTGACGGTACGATTCTCACCGACGCCAACGGCGAGGCCGTCATCAAGAACCTGGCGCCGGGCAAGTACGGCATCCAGGCGGTTCCGCCCGACGCGCTTAAGGACCCCATAACCGGCAAGTGGGTCAGCTCAAACTGGACCCAGACCGCCACCATCGAGGGCACCAAGATCATCGATGCCTGGGTCAAGGCCAATGAGCCCCCCTATTTTCAGGAATTCGGTCCCCCGGGCTGGCATGTGTTTATCGGTTTTGTCAATGCGGGTCCGAACAAACCATTTGTCGATGCCACGGTTCTCACCGGCGGCAGCACCATCAGCGGCCAGGTGGTCAACCTGCACATGTCCCGGCCGCCGGACTACGCTTTTTATGACGGCGCTCCCCTTGAACACACCATAGCCTGGATCGGCCTGAACCAGGGTCTCGCAGGCGGCGGTAACGGCGTATATGCGGCCCGCGCAAACAGCGACGGCACCTTCTCTATTCCCAATGTCCCTGCGGGCGATTACCAGCTGGCGATATGGGACGACGCTCTGGATCAAATCTTCGCCTTCTACTCAGTGACCGTTCCGCCGGGCGGCGGTCTCGTGGATCTGGCCACCATTCCGGTCTTCCAGTGGTTCACACGCCAGGAACACTATGTGTTCAACGATCTCAACGGCGACGGCTTCAGGGATCCCGGAGAAACGGGTATCCCCAACCAGGCGGTCAACATCCGGTGGCGCGACGGCACCATATTCCAATCGGCTCCCACCGACGGCGAGGGATTCGTGCCTTTCGACGAGATATTTCCCTTCCTAGCCTGGCAGATCTCCGAGGTGGACTTTGCCAGCGCTCTCAAGGCCACGGGAGCCACGGTCACTGTGGACAACGGCGGGCCCATTCCCTGGGGAGATCCCTGGGCCTGGGGCGATCAGTTGAATCCTCAGGATCAGACGAATCCGGCTGATCCCGGTTGTACTGCTCCCGGCTGTGTCGAGACGCCGAATTACCGGACTGAAACCGGCCCCGTACTGCTGGAGGCATTCCAGGGAATGCTCGGCCAGACCAGCGTGTTCCAGTGGGGAAAGGCCGCATACGGGCCTGGCGAAAACGGCGGCATCACCGGCGTGGTCTACTATTCCACCACACGGGCCGAGAACAACCCGCAATACGGTGCGGCCGAGCCATGGGAGCCGGGCATCCCGCGGGTACAGGTCAACCTTTATCAGGACAATCTAAATAATACGACAGGCTCTCCCGGGCCGGACGGGCAGATTGATGATATCGACGGTACGCCCGGTATACAGTTGGCAGATGTGGACAACTATCCCTTCGGATGGTCCACCCCAGGCGGTACCATGGGTCCTGAGGACATCGACCGCAATTTAAACGGTACCTTCGACCTTGGCGATGCTCAAGAGTTCACCACCACCGACAGTTGGGACGACAACCTGCCCAGCGGATGCAAGGGAGATCCTTATATTTTTCAGGTTGCGGGTGTGGATTATCCCAAGGATTGCTACGACGGGCTGCGCAACTTCAACCAGGTGCGCCCCGGCGTTTTCGACGGCGGATACGCTTTTGGAAGCCCGGTCGGCGGTACCCTGGCGGCCGGCACCTACATTGTGGAGACCATTCCGCCTCAGGGTTACGAGATCGTCAAGGAGGAGGATAAAAACGTCGACTTCGGCGAGGACCTGATCCCCGGCCCATTGGCGTTGCCGCCGGTCTGTGTGGGTGACGACCATCCGGTGCCGCAATACCTGACACTTTTTGAAGATCAAATGATCGAAGTGGCCGGCTGGACACCCGGCATGACACGACCATACTGCGACAAAAAGCAGGTCTATCTTTCCAATGGCCAGAACGCTGCGGCCGACTTCTTCCTGTTCACCAAGGCCCCCATTGCGGGCCACATCTACGGTTTCATCCTGGACGACACCCAGAACGAGTTCGATCCCAACGCACCCAACTTCGGCGAAAAGTACGCGCCGCCCTGGATGCCGATTTCCATCCGGGATTGGACCGGCCGCGAGATCTCGCGGACCTATTCAGACCAGTACGGGACTTACAATGCCCTGGTGCCGTCTACGTATTCGGCCAACCTGCCGCAACCCAGCGGCATGTCGCCGAGCATGATCACGGTGTGTCTGAACGACCCGAACGATCCGCTCCACAACCCCCAGTACAGCCAGTTCTGCTACACCCTCCAGTACATGCCCGGTACCACCACGTATCTGGACACCCCCGTGCTGCCGGTGGCGGCTTTTGCCGGACCGGGGCAGTACCCGCTGGATTGTGAGTTTCCGGATGCCACACCCCGGATATCGAACGTCAATGTCCAGACCAACGGCGTCGGCGGCGGGCCTTACATTCCCACAAGCGGAGGAAACAATAATGCCAGGGTAAGCGGTAACCAGACCATCATCATTACGTCCCCAGGATTGGTTGACGTGCCTAATCCAGCCTATGACGGCATCGGCGGCACTCAACCCAAAACCATCCAAAGGGATTACGGCTTTGGAGCCACCCAGGGAACGGGCACAGTGACGCTCGGTACGGTGCCGCTGACAATCAGCAGCTGGATCGATACCAGCATTACGGCAACGGTTTCCAACAACACCCCTGTGGGCCAGATCGGCGGGAGTCAGCTCTCCGTAACGCGCAACAACGGCTTGTCCACCATAACCGGCGTAACGGTTCAGGTGGGCCTGCGGCAGGGGGCCGCCGTTCGATCGGTGCCTGCGTCGTATGTTTCCATCCAAGACGCCATCGATGCGGCCGGCGCCAACGATCTCATTCTGATCGGGCCCGGCAACTACGAGGAACTGGTGATCATGTGGAAGCCTGTTCAGCTCCAGGGCTGGGGACCGGGCGTCGTCAAGATCAACGCGGTCAAGAGCCCGGCCGAAAAACTGCTGGCCTGGCGGAACAAAGTAACGGATCTGATTACCAATGGAGACGTGGATCTTCTCCCCGAACAGGAGGTCGGCGGCGGCGTGCCCGAGCCGGTCACCCTGTTCAACGAGGAAGGTCCCGGGATCATCGTGCTGGCAAAGAGTAACGGGCCGGATCGGTTCGGGCGAAACCGGAATCAAGGGGCCCGAATCGACGGCATCACCATTACCGGTGCGGACCACGCCGGCGGACTAATCGTCAACGGCTACGCCGATTACCTGGATATCAGCAACAACCGGATCATCACCAACAACGGTGTATTCGGCGGCGGCATCCGGGTCGGCCACCCGATATTGACAACCATCGACGGTCTGGATTATGCCGACTCACAGAACGACAACATTCGAATCCATCACAACCACATTACTCAGAACAGCGGCCTGAACGAGTTTGGCGGCGGCGTGTCCCTGTGCACCGGGTCTGATGCCTACCAGTTGACCGACAACTTCATCTGCGGAAATTTCGCTCAGGGCGGCGGCGGTGGTATCGGCCACCAGGGTCTGAGTGACGGCGGATTGATTGCTCGCAATACCATCCTGTTCAACGAATCGTTCCAGCAGGGGATCACCGTCAACGGCGGCGGCATTGTGATCGCCGGGGGCGTACCTCTGAGCGGGGCGGGCAGCCTGAGCCCGGGAGCCGGTTCATTAAGAATCGACGCCAATTTAATTCAGGGCAATGCGGCCGGCGCCGGTGACGGTGGCGGCATCCGTCTGGTACGGATCAACGGCCAGGATGTGGCAGGTAACCCCAGAAATCCGAGCAAATGGCACACGGTGGATATCTTCAACAACATGATCTTTAACAACGTGGCGGCCCTGGCCGGCGGCGGTATTTCGCTGCAAGACAGTGCCCGGGTCAACATCGTCAACAATACCATCGCCAACAACGACAGCACGGCAACCGCCGGAGATGCATTCGCTCCGGGAAGCCCGTCCGCGTCTACCCCTCAGCCGGCAGGGATCGTCTCACGGGCCCACAGCGCTCAGCTGGCAGCAGCTTCGGGAATGGTAGGAACGTTCTCCAACCCGCTCCTGCAAAACGATATCATCTGGCACAACCGGTCGTTCAGCTTCTTTTTGGACGATACCACGGACCCGCCGACTTTCGGCCTGGTGCCGAATGTGGGGACAGGAGAAATACCGATTTACTGGGACCTCGCGGTTCTTGGAACGACAGGAACGCTCACTCCCCTGAACTCGCTCCTCACAGGCGGCGCAGACCCCATGTTTGTGGCCGAGTATCTCAACGGCGACAGGGGTCAGACCATCATGCAGCCGGAGATCACCACCTCGATCCAGGCGCCGCCGGCATTCGACGAGGGCGGCAACTTTATCCGGCTGCGTTTCGGGCCTTTGACCCAGACGATCTACGATACAACGCTGAGCGAATGGGTCCTGCGCGGCGACTACCATATCACCAACAAACCCCGCAGTTAGCGCAATTTGCCTTTTATTAATGGGTGTTTAATGA
>CAZDAB010000068.1:0-10455 GCA_964502855.1 uncultured Desulfobacteraceae bacterium
ACTATTTAGGTTATTTATTGGACGAATAGATCGTTTTCTCTGACACTATTACCCATGGTCATTAAAAAGGCTTTATCACATTGATTATACGTAGATTTTTTTGGTTAATGATTAAATATTATTACCGTTTTGTTATGTAAAAGGCAAGGAGTATAAGAGAAATTTACAGACATAAGGATCAAGGAGGGTTCTATTTTTTTGAAATTTATCGTGATAATGTGATAATGGGTCGAAAAAAACAAGTGGGTCAGGTCCTCATTCTTGACAGTTTTATGGTATTATTTAAAGAATGAAGGAGTGTCCTTTAGGCATTACCCTTGGCTTTTCCATCCAGCCGAATGATTAACGTCTGAATGCAATGCACCGAGAAATCGGCCAACTGACAATATACAATAAGCTGGCTGCAATACCGATGGAGCATGATGACACCTCCTTGTCGCGCCATAGCTTTTCAGCGAAGGCGGACCCGTTGGTCATTCTCCACCATTAAGCACCCATTAATAAAAGGCAAATTGCGCTAACTGCGGGGTTTGTTGGTTATTCGTCAGCAAAATCTGATGCAAGAACATGAGGTAATACTAATGTACAGATGCAAGCACTTTTCGATTCATGGGCTTGTTCCACCAGATGTTTTCAATGAAAGACAGGAGAAGGCATGGGAATTATTGGATGAGCGGCTGTTGATTACTTTAAATAGGTTAAGAGAAAGATATGGCCCAATCACGGTTAACAATTATTATTGGGGAAACGATAGGGAGTGGAGCGGACAGAGAACCATTCTGATCTTCAAACAAAATTGTCTGACTTCAGTCAAGGCCGAACTGAAGCATTTTTTCCCACGCTGATTTGCTTTTCTATCTTCTCCAGGTTGTATCTCGTATCGGTATTGGCCGGATCAATTTGCAATGCTGCTAAAAATTGCTCCCTGGCTTTTTGCAGATCCTTCAACCGATAATAGGCTATGGCCAGATTATGATGGGATTCGGCATTCCGTGGGCTTTGGGTCAATGCTTGAGAAAAAGAGTGGATCGCCTCTCGATAGTTGCCTTGCTTCAGGTATGCAAGGCCCAGTTCATTGAAGATCACCGGGTCTTGGGAGTCAAACTGTAGCGCTTTGCACAGGTTTGTAACGGCCTGATCCGGCTGGTCCTGGCGCAGGTTAACCATTCCCAAATATTTATAGGGGGCGGCCTTGTGGGGCGCCATTTCCAGAACCCGTGAGAAACACCGGGCCGCCTCTTCCAATTTTCCGGTCTGGGCCAGAACCAACCCCAGGGCTGTGTGGCCGCCTTCATGCCAGGGATCCAGACGGATGGTTGTGCGAAACTCCCGGGCGGCCTCGTCCCTGTGGCCTGCTGCAATCAGGGAAATCCCCAGATTATAGTGGTCCACGGTGCGGGAACCTTCCGCCAAAAGCCTCTGCCGGATCCTGTCAATTTGCAGCTCAGCGCAGCAAGCTTTTAACTCGGAATCCCCGAAAATATCGTAGGACGGGACCTGAACCTGACGGCAGTAGCCCATGACCGCATTCTTGTAGCGGGTTTTTTGTTGGGCATTGAGTTGATCCAGCCTCACCACATTGAACAGCGGCACACTGGCCGATGCGGAAAATTCAATCAGATCCAGGAGCGTGCCGGTATCTCTGTTGGCTTCAAATACTTTTAGCGTATCCGGAGAAAACCGGTGTTGGCCTGAAACCGCAGCGTCGAGATTTATATTCCCGCTGAAAAGCTTCATGGGCGCTGAAAATTCAAGACGCGGCCGATTGTCTGTATGAAGCAGTCCCGGACCGAAGAGGGCTTGCAGGTCTTCCGACAGGATCAGGTGAACGAGAAAGTTCACGCCGGGAAAAGTGACATTTTTGGATTTGCGGGCAAATGTGAGGTTTTTTTGTGCGGTTTGCCAGTCAAAGCCTTTGCTGTTCATAAATCCCAGCAGCAAATAATCGACCGGTCCGATCTTGACCAGCGCGCTCTCGGGAAAAACCTCCGTGAATGTTCTTCCCAGCAGGGAAAAGGTATCCCAATCCATTTCATAAGATTGAATCCACTGGGCAAAAATGCCGTTTTTATTGAGGCGCCGCCGGGCCAGCTGGAAAAATTCCAAAGAATAAAGATTGGCCAGACCGGCCATCCAGGGGTTGGAAGGCTCGGAAATGATCACGTCATATTTTTCGTGAGTCAGTGCCAGGTGGTTCCGGCCGTCCTGGAGGATCAGACGGGTTCTCGGATCACCCAGGCAGTGGTTGTTCCAGGGTGTGAAAAACAATCGGCAGGCATTTGCCACCTGCTCGTTGATCTCCACGATATCCAGGTTTTCCACCGGATACAGCAGAACTTCTCCGGACGTCATTCCACTGGCCAGCCCCAGCACCATGACGTTTTGCGCCCGGGGATGGAACAATAGAGGAATATGCGCCGACAATGTCTGAGTGGACCGGTCGCCATGGGTGGAAGCATCAGCCTTGCCGCTATTGTACATGGCATATTCCACCGTTCCCAGGCTGGTGATTTCTTTTTCCACCGTGGTAAAGCCTCCGATGCCTTCACCATAGAAAACAACCTCCAGGCCCTGGCGCTGCCTGGCAAGCCGTTCCGATCCTTTCCACAATGCACTGCCCCAGCCGGTCCTGTCGAGATCATGTTCAATTGCCCCGAAGTCCCGGTACCATCCCCGGGAGAGCAAATCGCCCTGCCACGCGGGAAAATGCAGGATCAGGAATATATAGAAAAATGACAGGCCCGCGCCGGCAAGCAAACGCAGGTTAGCCCGCTGCAGGCCGGAACCCGCCAGGATCCAGGCCAGAACCCCCATGGCAAACTGGGTCATAATAACCAGCCTTAAGCCATTTTCTTTGCCCACCAGGGGAATCAGCAGAAAACCCGCCGCAAAAGACCCTATTATTGCACCCACAGTATTTAAGGCATAGGCCGTGCCCAGTGATTTGCCCAGATCATCCATTGAGTGAACATAGAGCCGGTTCACCAAGGGAAAGGCGGCCCCCAAAAACAAGGTCGGTCCAAGAAGAATGCCGAACAAAACAACGGATTGAACCAGAATCAGGGTTGCAAAGCTGTTTTGAAAGGTATGGATGAGCTTGGCAAAAAGGAACTGACTGTTGCCCAATAGCTGGCTGACCGCCAAAGCCATGACCGAAGCGCCGAGCTGGGTTAAAATCAGCAGGGTAAAGGCGTTTCGGGTTCTGTCGGCCAACCGCCCGAAGATAATGCTGCCCAAAGCCAGCCCAATAATAAACGTCGCAATGACGAGGGTAAAGGAGTAGGTTGTGGGACCAACAATCAGTCCCAAAAGACGGGTCCATAAAACTTCGTAGGCCAGAGCGCAGAATCCGGACACGGCAAATAGCCATAGGCCCCATTTTATCCTCCTTTTATGGATTCTATCCGCTAAGGGGCTGTCCACGGATCTTGCGCCTGACCGGGAGACTTGGTTTCCAGACGCCACGATGTGGTCCGACAAAACCGGCCCTTTTTGTCTGGAAAGCAGCAGGCACGACGCCCCGACAAGAAGATTCACGGCTGCGGCAACGCCCAGGGTTGTCCATACTCCCAGACTTCTCACCAGCACAAACCCGCACAGTACGGCACCCACGGCTGCGCCGACCGTATTAAGGCCGTACAACCATCCCGTTCGTGTCCCCAGATGGCCTATATGGTTCACATAAAACCGGCAAAGCACGGGCAGGGTCGCTCCCATAAGACCGGTGGGAACGATCAGAAGCACTACGCATCCCAGGAAGGCAACCGCCTGATAACCCCAAAACCGGTACAGCAACGGATCATAGATCAACCCATAAAAGGGTTTTGCGACGACAATCAAAAAAGGCAGGACCACTGCGTAAGCACCCACACCGATCTCAATTTTTCCATACAAGGACAGGAGCGCGGCCCTGGAAGAGAACCGGTCTATATATCTTCCGGCCAGATAACTGCCCAGGGCCAATCCTGCCATAAAGACCGTCAGCACCGTGGCCACGGCAAACGGGGCACTGCCGATAACCTTGTCGATCAAACGCACCCACAACATTTCATAAATCAGTCCGGCGGCTCCGGATAAGAAAAAACAGCAGGGGACAAAAACAGAAATGGATCTGAAAGCCATAGTGCCGTTGGCGGGTTCGGTGTGTTGATGACATTTCAAGACATTTAACATAATGAGTGGTGCATAGGATAAGAGTGGATCCATTCATGGATCTGTCTATCGCTGTAACCGCCGGGCATGCTTTTTATCGGATGCCCTGTTTTATTCCTTTCGTAACAGCCCAACCACAGCATACGGATTGCTGCCGGCGCTTACGATATCTTCATAATCCGTTACTGTGTTTGTGATTTCAAATCTTCTGACCGGACCTCTAATTCATAAAGTCACCCACATAAACCAGATGTTCGAAGGGAAAATCATGGCCCTGGGTCTTTTGCAGGATCGTATCCAGTCGGCCTCTGGTGATGTGTTCCTTATCCTTGTACCCGGCAAAAAAAACAATCGCAACCGGCGTTTCCGGAGGATATTGGGTTTTCAGCTTTTCAACCAGGTCCTCAAATTTGGTGTGCATGGTAAAGATAACCATTGTGGGATGATGCCTGGAAAATTTCTCCACGTTACGGGCCGTTGTCAGTACCGCCGAATGGCTCTCTTTTCCCAACATGATATCCTTGCCCAGTGCGGCGTTGGCGGCATTGAAACAACTCACGCCCGGGATTATTTTTGGGTGGATATCTTTAAATTCTTCAAGATACCAGCGATAGGGTCCGCCGTAAATGCACAGATCACCGCTGCCAAGGACGGAGACCGTTTTGCCCGCATCAAGTGCATGACGAATTTGAGCAATCAGTTTTGCCCGTGTTTCACTACTTTTCCGACATCTTTCTTTTTGTTTTTCATCTTTTATGGCAGCACAATCCTTCCGGTAAGTCCTCCAGCCGCTCAAAGAACCATCCAGGATCTCTTTGCCTTTCAGATAAGTAGCAAACCTATCTTCCGTTCCTTTGCGACAGACGATCACCTGGGATTTATTTATTGTGTCAATGGCCCGTAAAGTGATCAAATCAACATCACCCACGCCAAGACTCACCAGATAGAGTTGGGTTTCGGCTGACGGCTGCACGCCAAAGGCATGAGGTGCGGCACCCCATGTGGCAATGACCATGACGGCAACGGTAATCAACATCCATTTCCTTTTCGAATACAACATAATCAGTCAGTCCTCCCTGTGTTAAAATTGATGGGCATGGCAATTCTCATTCCATGATCCGGGCATCACTTGACCTGGATGGTAAATGTCGTGTTGAACATATACTGATCGCACGTTTCTTTATCCGGATACGGGGGCCTGTGGGAAAGCATAATCATCCAATAGCCGGATTTATCCAATTGAACAACGGCCTGGCCTTGATCGTCGGTAACGGTTTCCACCGGAACATGTCTGCCGGCATGGTGTGCCTTTTCCGGAGATGCTTGCCCGGGGCCTTTCCGGACGTCTTTGCCCGGACGCCCCTTTTCCGGCGGCGCATGTCCGCCCACGTCTGCACCTTCAAACCCCGCATAGGTGGCCTTCACGCCCAAACCGGCCAGCGGTTTTCCGTGATACAGAACCTTTACGGCAAAGCCGTCACCGCTCTTCAAATTCAGGGGATTTTTAAGGGGAATCAACTCCAGGGGGCGATTGACCGCGTTGCCGAGGTTTTTATCGCCACCGCCGGCAATGATCACGGTTTTGGCTTCTATATGATAGTTTATACATTTGATGGGATTTTGCACTGCCTTTTTGTCGTTCCATTTTCTGCCGTCCGGTGTCTTGGTGAAGAATCCCGGCTTAATCCTTGCCGTCACCAGATAGGCACCGGCTTTTTCAACCTTAAGCTTATAAAGGGAAACAGACTCCTGTACCAGATTCACCGTGAGGCCGTCGGGGTCCACGGCATGGATATCCTCCATCCTCCCTTCTTTGAATTCCTGGTCGGTACGATCCACCGGGTACTTGTGTCCCCAACCGATACCGATATCCACCGTGGTTCCCACCGGCGGATAATAATCCCCTGGGTTGAGCCAGAGATTGTGGGCAAACGCCTGGGGGCAAATTAGAAGTAGCGTTAAAGCAAACAAGAGCGTAGCAATACTTGGCCTGATTTTCATTTTTCACCTCTTTTTTTGTTTAGCTATGGATTCGGGGAGTTTTTCTTTTAAAGCCCCAAATTAAGCGGAATGAATGATCCGAAACGAAATCGTACACTGTTTGAATGCATTAGGGATCGTTGCGAAAAAACAGCACCTTTATGAATTTATAATTAAAAGATAAAAAATGTTATCTATCTCAAGTAGTTATTTAAATATTGACACACTGTTTTTTCGTTACGAGTCCTTATGTATGAGTTTGTACGATGTAGTTGCGGATTATTCATGGAGCGGTTAAGTTTAAAAAACTCCTCAATCCCTTATTTAGTTAAATTCACGGCGCTTTCGGCCAGGAAGTCGCCCACGTAAAGCAGATATTCAAAGGGCAGCCTGTTTTCTCCCACCTTATCGAGAATGGTACCTAATGTTGCACGCACCACTTTTTCCTTCTCAGCATATCCGGCACTAAAGACGATACCCACAGGAGTATAGGAAGGATAATGTTTCGACAGACTGTCGATGAACTTTTTAAACTCCGTCCGCATGGTGAAAAGCACCATGGTGCTCCCATGTACGGCCATCTCTTCCACGGACCACCCCGAGGCCAGGATAACGGAATGGGAGGTTTTGCCCTCGGTGAGTCCGGCGCGCAAGGCCGCATTGGCGGCATTGAAGCAGCTCAACCCGGGCACCACCTCGGTGTTCAGATCGCGCAGCTCCGTCAATACCCAGGAGCAAGGGCCGTAAATCAAAGGATCCCCGCTGTCGAGCATGGCCACGGTCTTTCCCTGGGAAACGGCAGCTCTGACCATGGTGGCAAACTCCGCCTGCTTGCCATGGTATTCCTCACAGCTCATCCGCTCTCTTGCTTTCTCCGCCGGGGTAAGCGTTGCGCAATCCTTGCCATAAAAGGGAAAAAGCCGGTGATAGCCGGGAATCACCTTTTTTCCCTTAAGATAAGCCCCGAATCTGTCGCTGATTCTTTTTCCCGCAAAAATTACGTCCGCCTTTTCCATAACCTTTAACGCCCGGAGGGTCGCCAGATCAGCGTCACCGGGTCCAATGCCCACCAGGTAGAACTTGCCTTTGCCGGAGGGTGCCTTTTCCGCCGGCTTGTACTGTGCCCGTCCAAGGGACTTTCCCACATAGACCAAGGATCTGCGCATATCTTCAGGCAATGCGCCGGCCATGTCACCCACCGTGCCAATCTTTACATTCTGCCTGCCGGCATGGCCGGCATAGCTCACAACGGCGGCGGGAGTATCGGCCGGGTAAACCCGTGAGAGTCTCGCAAACAGATCCGGCATTTTTCGGGGCATGAAAATAACCATGGTGGCCCGATCATGGCCGGATAAACTCTTGATGGTATCCTTTTTGTTCTTTGATTTGAAGGGAGCAGTAATAATCACTTCGCCCAAACTGACCTTCAGGGCGGCGTTGGCGGAATTTAAACAGCTTAACCCGGGCACCACCACCGGATCCAGGTCATAAAGCGCCTTGAGGCTCCACATGTCCGGACCGTAAATGGTGGGATCTCCGCCGCTCAACAGGACCACATGTTTACCCGCTGCCACGGCCCGTCGAACCAGGCTCTCGAACTCTGCCTGTTTACGGTGGTAGTCCTCGCAGCTCATGGACCGCCAGTGCTTTTCATCCTTGCTTAGCTTGGCGCAATCCTTACCGTAAAACCGGAATAGGACCCCGTAACCGTTTACCACCTTTTTGCCCGTAAAATCCACGTGGGGCTTTAGTTTTTCCTCGGTTTGGGGATTGCAGAAAACCAGATCCGCATTGCAAATCGCTTCGAGTGCCCTGACGGTCATCAAATCCGCGTCCCCCGGACCCATGCCCACCACCTTGAAGCTGCCTTTTCCGATCCCCGGGTCCGTGTTCTTACCCTGCAGCGGGGCATTCCCGGCGCATACTACTGCCGAAAAAACAAAGATAAGGCCAAACAACAGGCTTACGATCCCGATTTATTTTCCCGTCCAATTGTTTTTCATTCTATGATTTCCCTTGTTTTTTTGAGTTCATCACATGCAAATGCCCCGCATAATGGGGTTTCATCCCGTAAAACTGCTATATTTTTATACTGAAGGAGATACCATATGTCCGATCCGTGGCCGGAAAGCCCGAGGTATCATAGTATTCTTCATCAAACAGGTTCTTTATGTAAAGGCTCACCATTGAGTCTTTAAACCAGCCGTCCTGTTTGAAAAGGGTCTGCTGAACACCAATGTCAACAACGTTATAGGGGTCGATTTCCACTGTGCGAAAATCCCAGACATCCTCCGCAACCTCTTCGGAAATTTCCGTGCTCTCATGGCTCTGGTAGTAATAATCCAGCATCAGGGTGGTTTTTTCAAAAAGGGAATAGCGCAGGCCTGCGCTTATGCGGTTTTCGGCCCGTTGATCCAGTTCGGTCTCACCGGCCGGTTCGTCCCCCTGGTTGTAAAATTTCTGCCAGGCATAGGTCAGGTAGAATGAAAGATCGTCGGTCAAATGGCCGCCCAATTCAACATCCACGCCGTGGCGGTGGACTTCGTCCAGATTAATTTTATAATCCGAGTAATTCAGGGAGCCATAAGTCACCTTACCCCGAGGCGTATAATTGGCATAGGAACTGTTAGTGGCAATGTAGTCTTTAATTTCATAATAGGCATAATTGATTTTGCACGCAATATCCCGCCAGAGCCGCCGATTGAGCACCAGGTCGTAGCCGATTCCGTGCTCCGGGTCCAGCCAGGCCCCTGCCGGACGGCCCTGGGGATTGTAGTCGCCGTGGTAGTCCGGAGCACGCCAGATCTTGCTGACCCCCACGGAAAGGGAAGTATCCCGCAGCCACGGGGCCAGACCGTCCATCTTCCATGTGGTGAAAGATTTGGGAATCAGTTGGTTCCATTCTCGGTCGATATACTTTTCTCTTCCCGGTATGTGGTATCCACTTCTGGTCCAATTGCTGACCCATATTTTGACATCTTCATAGCGCAGGCCCAACTTCAGGTCCACCGAGGGAATAATGCCCCACTGATGCTGAAGGTACCCGCCGTTTTTTCTGATCCGCTCGGTCTTGGAATCTTCGACACCGACATCATAC
The DNA here is from genome assembly GCA_964502855.1 of uncultured Desulfobacteraceae bacterium. Lineage (GTDB taxonomy): Bacteria > Desulfobacterota > Desulfobacteria > Desulfobacterales > UBA11574 > S5133MH16. Next base: position 9,230 of record CAZDAB010000068.1, read on the forward strand.
AGCTTTGCCAGGTCATATCCGATGGTGGTCGTGTGATTATCCGTCCACCGGATTTCATCCTGAATTTTGCCCCCTTGCTGCCACCAAGTGGTATCCATGGAAGACAATTCCGTATCGCCGGCACTGGCGTAATAGGCCCGGTCGCGATTCTCTCTACTGTAATAGGCCCCCAGATGCAGACGGCCGATGGGTGAAGCCTGTTCAAAAGCAAGCCGGTAGGCGCCGGATTTGCCGTCCCAGGTGGGTTCCTGCCAAGGATCAAACATCCCCCCTTCAGTCTCCGGATAATCACTGTCATAATCTCCATCCGAACCGGGATTATTTACCGCGGCTTCCCGTTCCACATCGGAATAAGAGGCACTGAAGGTGACGAAACCGTCGGACGGCAGTAAAACTCCTAAACGGCCGTAATAGGTATCGATTGCCGTTTCGTTGTTGCGAAGATAGCCGTCCGTTGTGTAGTTCCTGTAGGCGAAGTCATAGGTGACCGCGTCCACGGCTCCCTGAACGGTCACGGTGTGATTCTGGGTGTCGTAGGAGCCGATGCTGGTGGTCAGCTTAGCTTCCGGTTTCAGGCTATCCCGGCGCTCAGGTTTTTTGCTGACCAGATTGAGCACGCCGCCGATGCTCTTGCTGTCGTACAAGGCCGAATGGGGACCCGGCAGGATCTCGACCGTATCGATTAAAAAAGTGGGCAAAAGACTATAATCGACGATATTGCTGGATTTGCGGCCGCCGGTTTTCTGTATGGTCAGCGCATCGATGGCCGTCACGAAACGCTCGGCGCCAAAACCCCGCAAATAAATGGTGTCCACCCCCGGCTCCAGATCCGTTGACCCGCGGAAATCCACGATGGCCTGTGTCTTGAGCACATCGATAATGCTGCTCGGCGGGCCGATGGTGGTAAATTTGTCGATCTCGATCACCGTTTGACTGGGGCTTTGCTCAATACCGGGCGCGCCTCCCTTTTCCTTGACCACCATATCCTCCAGGTGCTTAATCTCCTTCTCCTGATCCGCCGCATGCCCCACCGGCACCCGGACCATTAACAAAATCCCCGTCAGAACAACCAAAAAACCCACTCCGATCCGTCTCATTTTCATTTTTCTCATTTTGCGTATCCCTTTCTTCCGATTCCGTTATCAATGCGATATTAAAATAAATGGCCGACGGCCGCCGGAACAATTGACACCCGGGATACTCCGGTGATATAATCATACGCGAAT
>CAZDAB010000069.1:0-10401 GCA_964502855.1 uncultured Desulfobacteraceae bacterium
ACTTGACCTCCGGCAGAACGATTCTTCTCACAAGAAAAAAAATACATGAAGCAATCACAACGATCGTCAATACATCGGCAGCAGTGTCCGAAATATACCACCAGCCAATAGCCCACGATTCTTTCCAGAGAATGATATGTGCACTAAGAAAAATCGGAATAAAAATAATACAGATATGAAAGGTAAATGTGACGATGGTGAAAAACGGATTTTTCCTCCATTTTACAGTTCCAAAAGGGATGATCCAATGCAGGATCGACCGAAATCCAAATTTTAAGCTCATATACTCATATACGAATATATCCTTCTTCCGGGCCAAAACGGCCATGGAGATCAGCCGGTACAAACACCCCGCGAAAAAAATGATAAAAGAGACCCAGACCAACGGGCCGCTGACAAAATTATAGATATCATGCATGGCTTTTTTCCTTTTAGCCCGAGAGAGATCCGGGATCGCCGGTATTTTCGGTGACCGGCAAAACCTGTCGAAAATACTTGCCGCCATGGGAATCGCCCTGGATTCCTTTTAATAGAATCTTTTTAGAGTCAGGGCTGAAAACAGGATTCCACAGTGCTTTATACGATTTCTTGAGAGGCTTGCCGTCTATAACAACGGTATAATGTCCATTTCTTTCTACTTTTGCAGCAATCTTTCTGCTGTCAGGACTGAACACAGGCTGCCAGACCATATCATATTTTTCACCCCAAGGCCTGCCGTCCACTGCAACGGTCCACTTTCCGTCTTGTTTTCCGATGCAGGCAATCCTGTTTCCGTCCGGGCTGAAAACCGCATCAGTGACGAGATCACCAAAGGTGAGAGACCAGGGTATACCGTCAACTGCAATGGTCCACCGGCCATATTTGCTTGCCACGATGGCAGCTATTTTTTTTCCGTCCGGACTGTACATATGATGCCAGAGCTGGGCAAAAGAGCGATCCCAAAACGGTTTGCCATCTTGAGCAAGAGTCCATTTTCCTGCTATCCTTACCGGCGCAGTGACAGAACCGTTTGTCGGGCTGAATTGCGGCATCCAGACGGAAGTATATACCTTATCCCAGAGAACTCCGTCCACAGCAATTGTGTAATCATAAAGGGAGGTTCTCACTTCCGCGGCCACGTGATCAGAATCATGGGAAAAGGCCAGGCCCCAAACGTTAACGAAATTTACACCCCATGGCTTTCCGTCCACTGCTGCGGAATAACAACCTTCCTGAAATTGAAAAATATCCCCCTGCTTTATCGGGACTCTAGGGACGACACCGGCAACTCTTTTTCCATCATGGCTGATCGTGAGATTGCTCAGGTCTGCAAATTTCGTCTCCCATGGTATATCGTTTGTCACCGCAAAGTATTCCATGTCTTTTTGAGCAGCTACCGTTATATTTTTGCCGTCCGACCCGAATTTGGTATTCCATAAAAAGTCAAAGGTGTTTTTCCAGGCAATACCATCCACTGCCACAGTCCACGCTCCCATATCCGACACTAATGCCGTCAATCGGTTATCAGGCCCAAATTTTAAATACCATATTTTGTCAAACGTCCTTTCCCAGTAAGTATCATTTTCACAAACAGTAAATTCCATGTCACCGGTTTTTACAACGGCTGCTATCCTTTCTCCGTCCGGGCTGGCATAAGGTTCCTCTATCCAGTCGAACATATCCTTCCACTTTCTGGTATCCACAATTAACTTTTTGCCGGTTTCCCAGTCCCAGGTGCTAAAATTATGCATGGCCATTTTCTTTTTGAATAGCTCCTTGTCGGATCTTTATTATATTAATTTAGACGGTTTTGTAAAAAGTCCAACTTCTGCGTTGTGCTGCATTTCGCAATCATTCAACGTACGATAAGTACGCCTCATGATTACAAAATTTGCACGCCTTGAATTTGAACTTTTTACAAAACCGTCTAAATCGGACTTTTTACGAGTTCATCAATTTTGATTGTTATGTATTTTATATATATTTTCAGAAAAAACAATTTCAAAATTTAAACGAACAAAACAAATCATCTTTTACTCATGGATTTATTAGATTTATATCTATTAATATCAACCTATTAAATCTCCTATCGATTTTATTCAATCCCGAGGCGGGACTGCACCGCTTTAATAAAAGGACGATTTAATAAAAAAAATTTATAATTACCCTTGTCTGCATGCGACGCACAGGCAGGCACTTTCCCATTTTCTCTCTGAGCTGTGGACTCTCCAAACCCGAGGCCCAGAATTCCATATTGCAATGTTCCATTATTCTCTTTGAGACATAGTTTTTGCGAGCCGGAGGCCGTTATTCCAATTGTGACAATGCCCGTCCGCCATCATCTTCACCTAAGGCGAATGGGGGGCGGGGGAGCTTGCAATGGCAGGCGGGGCCAACCGAACTAATTTTGCTTTTTGAAAAAAAACATTTTTTCTTTAACTTTGCTAAAAAATTTTATATATTTAATTTTTGTAGAATCAGAGGCGGATAGCAAATAATTTTTTGGAGGGTAGCCATGGATTACAAAGACTCCGACTTTAAGGGTCAAGTAAATTTAGATCCGGAAAAGAATAATTCTTATGAAGAAGACTATTTGCAATGGGATAAGAAAAAAAAGCCAAAATTCAGTTCCAGGGTGTTCAAAATTCCTGAAACAATTTCCTTCTCATGGTTTGGGGCAGTTGTTTTAATTTTGATCATCCTGTTAATTTTGGTTTTGGGAGGGACATTGGGAACGATTGTAGGCTTTGAAAAAAGGTTAAAAGATCTTGAACAAAGGATCGTTAGATTTCAAGATATCGACGACAAAACAACACAGGTCTTGGAACAGGCCCAAGCTTTAGAACAGTTCAAGAATCGTTTTGATCGATTGGAAGCTTCCATGACGTTAAGGATGGATCACATCGCAAAAGGACTGAATGATTTGCAGAAAAAGACAGCCCAAGTCAGGCCCGAAAAAACCCAAGTCTTGAAAACGGCAAAAGTTGCCCAAAAAACCACAAAAAAACGTTACTACACGGTCCGACCCGGTGACACCCTATACAAAATCAGTCGAACGCATGGTTTGACGGTGAGGAAATTACGGATTCTGAATAAATTATCTGACAAAGCGGTCATCCATCCCGGACAGGAATTATTCGTGGGCCCCTAACCCGGTCCCTGCCAATTTTTTATTCGCCTTCGCCTGAATACCCTGCAGCTTGTCATAGCGGAGCGGAGATCCCGCCCAGCGGGGCTGCAGGGATGAAAGGCAAGGTGAACCGCGCCGAAGCTCATTAGAGCGAAGGCGGGTTAAATTTGTTAAATCATTTCAACGTTGGAATGGCTACGGCGCAATTCCGCTTTGATACCCCGCAGCTTGCTGCGGGAAGCTTCATTTATGCTCAAGCGGTCTGTTTCAGCATATAATCAAAAAACAAAGGCAGGGTCAAACGACCCTGCCTTTGTTGTCCGATGATTTACGGTTGATTATTTTTTAATTGCTCGTCAAGAGCTCGCCTCTATGCAACGCAGGCGGATATGTTCTCAGTCACCAAACACTTTTTTCCTGTCTGAAATTTTATACCCTAACGCCAGAATAATCTTTCGTTTTGTTTCCATTCTGCATGGCATGCCCTGTTCGATCCGTGTAATGGTAATAGGGGATATATTGGCCTTTCTGGCGAGCTCGGCCTTGCTCATCATAAGAGATTCTCTAATTTCTTTTAGTAAATTTTTACTCATTTGATATAATTGTTTATAAAAAGATCAATTTTTTAATTATATCATAAACTTGTCATTTGATATTGTCAAGTAAAATTATATATAATTTATATATAATTCCATTGAATTAGAATATATTGTGTTTTATTAACACAAGTTACCATATATTGTGTTTCTCATAATCATGATATTAAATTAAATCGAACGGTTCGATTATGATTTCATAACGAGAGGCCCTAAAATAGAAAAGGGGGACATGAATTATCTCAAGTCCCGGGGACGATAATACGGGAATCTTGTTTTTGCTGTAACTTTATGATTTCTTCCTGCATTTTTGCCAAGGCTGTTTTCATGGCTTCCGGGTATATCTCCATGGCTTCTTTAAGGTTCCTTGCCACGAGAGGAGTCTGAATGGGGAGCGGCCCTTTAGGGGTCATTAAATTAAGGTGACCCACAAAAATCTGTTTGCGGCTTTTATCTTTCAAACCGTTGGGCTTGACCGGCGTCAGACGCCGGATAGAGGTCACGTCCAGGTCGGTAAACGACTCTTCCAGGTACAGGTTGTTTTGCTTTACCGACAAGTCCACATCATTGAATTCTTTTTTGCTAACCATCATCGTCTCCTTTAAATAATAATATTATCTGTGTCTATTAAAAGTTTTGGGTTGTTCTTTAATTTGACAGTTCCTGCAATACTCTTGAATAAGGCCGAGAAAAATGGATCCGTATTTTTCGCGTTTTGCAATGCCCACGCCATGAATATCCAGGAGACGTTCCATGGTTTGAGGAAAATATGCGGCCATTTCAATCAATGTTCTGTCTGAAAAAATGACATAAGGGGGAACCCCTGCGTCATCGGCAAGATTTTTTCTCTTTTTCCGCAGGATTTCAAACAGATCTTTATCGTGGTCCGGTGCGGCTTTGATTTTCGATTCTTTTTCAACTCCCTTATCATTATTATTTTCTTTTTTTAAATGGCCCAGAACCGTTTTTTCCCCTTGAAAAACATCCCATGCCTTATCTGTGAGCTTCAGACTTCCATATTCCATATCCTGAATCAGGAGCTTTTTGTAAAGAAATTGCCGCGCCAAAAGCATCCATTGTTTTTTTGAAAATTCCTTTCCGATTCCGTAAGTAGATAATTTATCATGACCGAATTTTAAAACTTTTCGTGCACTTGAGCCGCGTAACACATCAATGATATGCCCCATTCCAAACATCTCACCGGTCCGCTTAACACATGACAAGAATTTCTGGGCCGGTATGGTGAGATCGGTCAGTTCTTTTTCTCCGGCCAGACAGTTGTCGCACATATTGCATTTTTCAATGGAATATTCTTCACCAAAATAATTGAGCAGCGGGATGCGACGGCAGTCATCAGTTTCAACAAAGCGCAAAAATGCATTGAAATGGGTGTGCGCCACCCGTTTTTCAGAAGCGTTTTTCTTGTTTATAAAATGCGTTATTTTATGAATGTCGGCATAACTGAACAGCAGCATACAATGGGCCGGCAATCCGTCTCGTCCGGCTCTGCCGATTTCCTGGTAATAACTTTCCATATTCTTGGGCATATCGAAATGAACAACAAATCGAACATTGGGCTTGTTGATCCCCATGCCGAAAGCGATGGTCGCCACAATAATCTGCACATCGTCCCGGATAAACAGGTTCTGGTTTTGTTTTCGCTCGATTTCGGTCAGACCGGCATGATACGGGCGTACTGAAAATCCTTCATCTTTTAGAACGGTATAAAGATCATCTACCTGCCGGCGGGTAAAACAGTATATGATCCCGGATTGCTCCGGAAATTTGCGGATAAACCCGATGGTTTGATCCAAGGGATCGTTTTTCGGAACAACTTGGAGAAACAGATTTTCTCGATTGAAACCCGCGAGATATTCGCCGGAGTCTTCAAAACCCAGACTGTATTTAATGTCTTTTCGCACCCTCGGGGTTGCCGTGGCCGTCAGTGCGATACAAACCGCTTTGGGAAAACGCAATCTCACATCCGCCAACTGCCGATATTCCGGTCGAAAATCATGTCCCCATGCGGAGATGCAATGGGCCTCGTCAATGGCAAGGCAATCCACGGGTACAGATGAAATCATCTCTAATACACTGGATTTTAACAAGGATTCCGGGGCCACGTAAAGGAGTTTCACTTTGCCGTGTTTAATGAGTTCCACATTCCGTCGATACTCGTAAGGCGTCAGCGAGCTGTTTAACCGTACCGATGAAACCCCTGATTCCATTAACTGCTCCACCTGATCTTTCATCAGTGAAATCAGCGGCGAAACAACAATGGTCAATCCTTTAAAGATAAGGGCCGGAATCTGGTAGCAGAGGGATTTTCCGCCGCCGGTCGGCATGATCACCAGGGTATCATTTTTCCGCAAAATGTTTTCAATCACATCTTCCTGCAAAAAGATGAACCCGTCATACCCGAATACCGTTTTAAGGATTTTTTTCGCCTGATCAATCATGGTCGCTACAAAAAACACAATTAAGGAACTGCTATCCCGTAGGGTGAAAATTTTTGAGAAATTGAAAAAGAAAGTTTTCGGTACAAACACTCACCTTACAACTAGAAGCTAAATTGTAAATAACAAATTGTTTTCATAAATAATAAAAAGGCTCTTCGAAAATTTTCATGAAATATTCGGGATGAATGAAATTTTAAATATATATCTTGCGAAACAAAAAGTCAAAAACAAGAAAGAATTGGAATTAAACCGAACAAGATCAAAAAGTTTGCCCATGTTGTCGTCAAATTTCACCTAAAATCTGCATTAACTTTTTTCGGAAGAGATAAATTTGAAATAATTAAAATGGGGCTTTCTATACCTTCCCACTTTTATTAAAGCAGTGACTATTTTGCGGATTTCGCCACATAAAACTTAAAGCTTGATGAATTCGACTTTTTGTGAATTCATAGTTAAAGAATTTGAAAAAAAAGATTCGGTCTGGTATTTTTTTATTTTATTTGCATTATCCTTTAGCATTGCGAATCGGGAGGGCTTGAGGGTTCAAAGATTCGAGGGGTCCACAGTAGCAGGAGCGAAATCGAAATTCAAACTGAAGTCTTCGCCTAACGGAGAGGGTTTTTTTCCCATTAACCGAATGGAACAATATAAGGTCATTCACAGGTACATTGGTAATAATCCATGAAATCAATACGTCTTGAGGCAAGAACTTACATCGCCGCCATGATGTGGGCGGTGTTTATTTTAAATGGAATCAACGTGTCTGCCGGAGAACCGGCCGCCCCCTTCCCCGTATACCCCAGCCTGAAATCCAACGTGGCTTTTTGGAAACAGGTTTACGGCACCTACTCAACCTCACAGGGTATCTTACACGATCGTCGAAACCTTGACATTATTTATGAGATAATTGAACTCAAGGACCCGAAAACTCCGGGGGCTGCAAGGTTCAACAACAAAAAAGTCAAACAGATCAAAATAAAGTATGAGCGGCTGTTGAAGACCCTGGCAACCGGCAAGCCCCCGGTTTCGGACGGGGAAAAGAGAATTTACGACTTGTTTACCCAAAAAGACTCTCAGGGATTACTCAGGGATGCCCATCTCAATGTCAGATTTCAGTTGGGCCAGAAAGACCGGTTTCGTGTAGGGTTGATCCGCTCAGGGGCCTATCTGGATGAAATTCGATCGATCTTTAAACAATACGGCCTGCCCCAGGACCTGGCCTATCTTCCCCATGTTGAATCCTCTTTTAATTACAAGGCGTACAGTAAATTTGGTGCGGCCGGTATCTGGCAGTTTACCCGGGGGACGGGGAAAAAATACATGACTGTTGATTATACGGTGGATGAACGACGTGATCCCATACTGGCCACCCACGCGGCCGCGCGGTTTTTGAAAGAGAACCATGATATCTTGGGAAACTGGCCCATGGCCGTTACCGCCTACAATCACGGCACCAGCGGCATGCTGCGCGCAAAAGAGACCCATGGCGACCATGAAACAGTCTTGAACTGCTACAACGGCCGCACCTTCGGTTTTGCCTCACGCAATTTCTATTCCGAATTCCTTGCTGCCCGGGAAATCGCCAAAAACCATCAACTTTATTTCAGCGATCTTGAACTTGACAGCCCGGTCCGCAGGTACACCTTGAAGGTCCCCGGGTACATGGCCTGGCAGGACCTGGTACAGCATTTTCAGGTGGACGAAAAGACGTTGAAAAAATTCAACCCGGCCCTGCGTGAACCTGTTTTCAACGGTCAAAAATATGTCCCAAAGGGCTTTTTACTACACCTGCCCGAAAGCACGCCAGCCAACCAATATGCGGCGGAGTTTCCGGCTGAACTGATCAAGAGCCGTCAAAAGCCCAGCCGTTTTTATCGTGTGCAGAAAGGGGATACGGTGGGCCAAATTGCAAGGCAGCACAAGGTTCGCATAAATGATCTCATTCTGGCCAACGGATTGAATTCACGGGCAACCATCTATTCGGGACAAAACCTGCGCATCCCGGTGCCCGGAGAAAAGAGGGTTCTGGCCGCTGCAACCGAGATCCAGGGCAGTCCCAAAAGGACACCTCCAATGGTGGAACCGGACCTACCCCCATCGGAACCCATAGTCATGGCCTCAGCCTCCCCTCAGGAACCCTCGGCTACAGTGAAAATGCCAAAACCGGTCACTGTGCCGACGCCGGAACAACCTGCTCCTGTCACGGAGGACGAACCGGAGCAACCTTTGCCGGATGATTCCATTTCCCCGACTTCGAAAATTTCACAGGTCAACCCGGCCGTGGTGGTGGGATCTCTTTCGGTGGAACAGGTGATTATCCGGGGAGACAAAGCAATCGGCGTTATTCGGGTCGAACCGGAAGAAACCCTGGGGCATTATGCAGACTGGCTGCAGGTCCCCACCCAGCAGATACGGCGACTGAACCGTTTTTCATTTAAAACACCGATTCATGTGGGCCAGAAAATCGAGATCCCCTTTGGCAACATCACCCGGGAACAATTCGAGGAAAAACGTTACGAGTATCATAAAGAGATCGAAGAGGATTTCTTTGCGGTGTATAGTGTTGAAAAAACAATGACTTACCGGATCATTTCGGGAGACAACATCTGGACCTTGTGCCAAAAGAAATTCGAACTGCCCTTCTGGCTCTTGAGAAAATACAACCCTGACATGGATTTTGACCGATTGATCGATTCGAAAAAGCTGATCATTCCTGTAGTTTCCAAGATCGGGGAGACATCGGAACCTGTTATCCTCGAAGAAAATGGGAATGGGAACGGAGAGAGGTTGGAAAGTTCAGGGCCCAGGGTTTCAGAGTTCGGGGGCTCGGTTCGAAGGATCGAATTCAGGAGTCAGAATTCAGTAGAAAAAAAGTAACGATCCGTACGAGTATCAGCTCTTATTCTGACTTCAGGATTCCGAATTCTTGATATCCCGTCCGCCAGCGGACTGCGGGGTAGATCATTGTTCGACGCATAAGTTGCTCCAGAAAAAAAAGAAGTCCGAATGTTATAGCGAGCTAAATTCTCCATCGACCTTTTTTGCCAGGGCAAAATCCGCCGGCCGCAGTACTCGTTGAATCCCGTATCCCGCCACTTGTCCAGCAGCGAGATCACATCCGTGCTGATTTTGCCATTGGCCCAGGATAAGCGGGATATCCTAGAAATAGAAGTTTCTTCTCGTATATCCCCAAAAGTTGCTGTTGACAATAAATTTGACCTTCGATATTTGAAAGCTCATGTTTCCGTTTATTCAATATTTTCATGTCTTGCGCTAACTTCTGAATCCTTATAAAATATTACACCCTATTTGAGCGAAAGCCGAGGATCCCCCCCCCCGGTGAAATAGGCTCTGCATTTCATTGGGCAAGCATTTCACAGGGCAGGCGCATAGATTGCGGAAAAGGGCCATTTCTGGATGGAAACTAAATAGGTTTTAAATGACTACCCCCTAAAGCAGCAAACAAAATCGCAAGGATTATTGCTTGAATGACCCAGCCAATCATGCAAACACCCACAGCACGTAAGGTGCTTTGATAGTCAAGAGCCTGTCTTACCGCAATAACCATAGCCACTAACATCCAAATTGAAGCGATAAAAAAAACGATCCCGGCTATACCGGGTATAATAGCCAACACACGGATTAATCCTGGAGAGCTTGAGAAACCGATGGTTCGCAACAATTCACCATGATCAGCTTTGGTCTGGGGCTCAGGAAGGATTTTAACACCAATAAAATATGTCATATACGCCCAAACATACCATGCTATAAGAGCTGTGATCGCTCCGATAATGATCCCCTTTACCCCTATCGTTCCTATACTTCCTATTCCGGCTGCTATGCTGGAAACTATAACTATTACAAAAATATGTATGATGATAATAACATAGCGAATTAACAGAAATAAAGAACCCCGGATCATTAGTTTGATTTGGGGTTTTTTTATGTATTTTTTTCAAAACAGGCAAAAACTATTTTATTTTTTTAGAGAATACATTATAATATAAATGAAGGGATAAAAATATGAAAACAGTCTGCCAATATCAGAACAATTTGAAACATCAAAGCACGCTCCGTATGGTTCCTGATTTTTATATCAGGTGTCTTGGCAGACTGGCCATACGGGGCATTTTCTTTTTTGGGAGGTGAACCAGATGTTTAAACGAGAAAATGGTGATTGGACAAGGTTTAGATCACTCGGAAATTACAAAGAAATAGATTTTCATTTTGGCTCAGA
>CAZDAB010000070.1:0-10331 GCA_964502855.1 uncultured Desulfobacteraceae bacterium
CCAGGAGCTATTAAAAGATCTTTAATTTCAACCAATTGTAGAATTTCCGAGACGTCTAATTAATCCAACATGCCATTATTCCAATTGAGCCTGCCCGCTTGTGCCCCAGGCCGCCTCGCCTTTCTCGGCTGGCGGGCGAGCTTGCAACGGCAGGCGGGGTGAAGCCCCTGAGTTCCATCATGACGGGTCCTTTATCAACTCTTTCGCAATTTCGATGTCATAGGCCTGCTTGGGTTTAAAATCCCCTGCTTTATGCATTTCCGTGGCTTGCAATATGGCGTCGTAGGGTACCCATCCGTGTTCCTTCCAGAGTTTGGGATCGTCTTGATTCCATAAACGAAATTCAATGATATCGGCTTGTTCCCGCACATACATCCGAACTCGTTTGTTCTGAGGAAAAGGATAATAATAAAGGCCTCTTTTATCTTTCATGAAGTGTTCTCCATCTCTATAAATTTATTACCTTGTATTTGTAATAGATAAAGTTCGTTATGGGCATTTCCGTTAGTATCAGCTGAAAACCTCTCCTTGATAAGCCTCAACTTCATCCTGGAACAGACCCATAAAGGTCGTACCATATTTGTCATCAGGATAAAGAATAGCGAAACGACTTATTCCAAGAACTTCGATTGCATAAGATACTATTGCCTCAACCTGCATTTTAGGCTGCACAGGATACCCCTCTTGACGGTTTCGGAATCGGGGATTGTATAGCTCATTTTATTTTGACATGCAAACTTATTTGTTTTATACTAGATTTCATTTAATGGTCTCATAAAAATTCAGGAAAGCGACCTTATTAATAGAGTGCTAACCATCTGTTAAAGCTATAAACTTTGGTTATCTAAACCCTAAATCTTAAAACCTAAAACGTGATGAATTCAATTTATTCCGAATTTGTTTTATTTCTTTGCTATCCGGATACATCCAAATCAAATTTCGGGCACTTAAGGATTCCCGGTTAATACAAATTCAAAATACTGGTGATGAAAATGAAAAATGCAAAAAAACATTTTGCAATATCTGAACTTGCCAAAGAGTTTGACGTCAGTAAAAGTCATATCCGTTTTTGCGAGGAAAAAGGGCTTGTATTGCCCAGGATCACAAAATTAAACCGTCGCATTTACAGTAGGTATGATCGTGTACGGTTAAAAATGATTTTTCATTGTGTGCTCATCGGTTACTCTCAGGATCAAATTGTCGAATTGATCGGCATCCCTGATGCTGGTCTGAACGAAATGGACCAGATCAAAAAAGGCTTGGAATATGGGGAGGGAATGATCGAGAAACTCGATATTCGTCGAAATGAGCTGAGTTTTCATCAAAGAACCAGCATCATAAACGAGATTAAACTGCTGCGTGTATATATAAAAGAGATTAAAGCCATAACGTTTGAAACTTCAGATGAATCTGAAGCAAAACCCCTTATACAGGATAAGAAGAGTAAAGATAAAACGCGCAAACCAGTTGAAAAAATAAAACCGGAGGTTGAAAGAAGACCCGGGCGGCAACCTGTCAGGATGATGTCAATATATATTGCCGGATTGGCGATAGTTCTCATCATCGGGGGCTTTTTTTATTTTCAGGGCAGTAAAAAAAAGACTGAAACGACATATCTGGTCCAAAAGGATCAGACCGAAACAGAAACACAGCCCGTGTATCATGATCGTGTACCAATAGACAATACCGGCGACCCGAAAGGTCTGACCCCTATCCCCCTGGAACCGCCTGCATCAACTCTAGTTTCGCAGCAGGAGTTAACAGAGAAATCAAGGGAATCGGTCGGCGAGAAGCTTCCCAAAGATCAAGCTGAATCGGCTGTTGTATCGAATAAATTAGCCCCGGCGCCCCCTTCTAAAATTTCTCCGGTTTCCGCTAAGATATTTCCTGCCCCTATAAAACAGGAACCTGTTAGCCCGCCGGAAAAACAACCTTTAGAAGTTAAAGAAGAGAAAAAGGCTCTGCCGAAAACACCGATTGTTGAAAAACCTGGTGCTGAGAAGGCTGCTGCCGAGAGGGCCGCTGCCGCAGAAAAGGCTGCCGCCGAGAAGGCTGCCGCCGAGAAAGCCGCTGCAGAAAAGGCCGCTGCAGAAAAGGCCGCCGCTGAAAAGGCTGCTGCTGAGAAGGCTGCCGCCGAGAAGGCTGCCGCCGAGAAGGCTGCCGCCGAGAAGGCCGCCGCCGAGAAGGCCGCTGCAGAAAAGGCCGCCGCTGAAAAGACCGCCGCAGAAAAGGCTGCCGCCGAGAAGGCTGCCGCCGAGAAGGCCGCCGCCGAGAAGGCCGCTGCAGAAAAGGCCGCCGCTGAAAAGGCTGCTGCTGAGAAGGCTGCTGCTGAGAAGGCTGCCGCCGAGAAGGCCGCTGCAGAAAAGGCCGCTGCAGAAAAGGCCGCCGCTGAAAAGACCGCCGCTGAAAAGGCTGCCGCCGAGAAAGCTGCTGCCGAAAAAGCCCTGACGCCATTAGTTGCAGAGCCTGGAGTCGAGAAACAAGAAGTGGCTAAAAGTGAAGTTAAATCGGTTGAAATTAAAAAAGATGTTCATGCGATCCCTGTTGCCACGGTTGCTCCGGTTCCCTCTAAGACACCTCCTGACCCTGAAAAACAGGAAACCGTCAGCCTGTCGAACTTGCAGGCCTCGGAAGTTGAAGTAAAGGAAGTCACGGCAATAGAGGAATCGGATGTTAAAGAGCCGTTAGTTCCCGCTGAAACAGACAAGTCAGTGACTCAAGGGCCTAAAGCAGAACGTCCCGGCGTTGTTGAGGAAAGTCAACCATCTAAACCGGAAAAAGATAAAGAGATGTTGGCCTCCAAAGAAAAAATTCTTTCTCAACAAGACCAGAAAGACCGTTTGGAATCCTTTTTGCGTATTTATTGCCGGGCATATGAAAGTAAAGATATTGACAAATTTGCCAGCCTTTTTACTCCTGATGCCACTGAAAACAACACTCCTTTTCAGGACATGCTGCCAAACTATCGAAAAAACATGGAAAACATCGAATCGTTTAACTACCGGATTGAACTTGTTGATTATTTTTTACAAAATGATACGGGAAACATCAGAATGAACGGAAAATATTTCACCCGCTTTCTTTTGCACGAAGGGGCATGGGAGGAAAACAACGGCAGTATTTCCATGGAGCTTATTACAAGCGGTGATTCATACTTGGTAAAACGGCTTAACTATGGTAACTAGCACGGATATTTCAAAACCAAAATACCCTCATTTGCAAAGCTCGTATTTTCCCCTTGGGTTTTTATCCCGCCGAATTCGAATAATTTACGTAACTATTTTTTTATGAAGATACCCATGTCAAAAACAACCCATGTATTATTGATCGTTTTGACACTTATTTTTCTTGATGCCGGTTTAACTATGGCAAACAAGGGTGTTGAATTTAAGTATTTTTTTTCAGATGCCTTTTATCATGGAGAGAATCCTTTGGGTGTAGATAAAGATCCTGATTTGGTAACAGCAAAAGAAGCCATCGATATGGCCTGTAAGATATGGGAAAATGCTACCGGCGGGAATATGATATTTGCCCCTGCAAGCAACCCAAAAGAAGCGGATATAATTTTTGAAGGATGGTCCAAACAAGGCCCCAAAATCATAAAACATGACGGTAGGGTATGTCTGGACGAACACGGTGATATCGGTTTATTTTCCGAATATCTTCCGGAAGCATATGGGTATACCCTATTTGAAAATTGCAATACACGCTGTCGGTATCCTGAAATAAGTGACGCGGCCAATGCGGATAAGGATCACAGAGCGAGAATCTTTTTTCATATAAAGGCTGAGCGGGGCGTAACAGAGCCATGGTTTTTTGTATTGGATAAAGACAAGGTTGATTTCAGCCGGGCTCAAAGAGATGTGATCAGAGTTGCCGCGCATGAGATCGGCCACGCCCTTGGTTTTTGCGGATATCCTGACGAAGATGCACAGGGCTGTGTGCAATCGCTTGAATGCAGCAAAAACAATGCTTCAATTATGTGCAAAAACCAGGTGCACTGTTTTCAGGAAAATAAAAACGGAAAGGTTTTGCTGGGGGGGATGGATGATATTGCCAACCCGGGCGTTCGGGATCTAACCTTATTCGATAAAACGAGAATTGTCCAAAAATTTTTCCCGGGCACAAAAACACTTTATGGCATGGTAAAAGGTCCTGACGGTACCCCGGTTTCCGATGCTGTTGTCGCTACAATGGATGGAAATTTTGCGGTTACCACCGATATTAACGGGGTCTATTCCTTATGGCGTACTCAGCCGGATGTTTATAACATCGCTGTACATAATCCTAAAAGCAACCAAAACATTAACGAAGTGATCGCCATAACCCAAGAAGCACCGGATATCATAATAAAAGACTTTCATTTTTCAAAAAAATCTCTAACAGCACCGGCATTAAGCCGCATAACCCCATCATTTGGGGCTCCTGATGATATATACAATTTCGTGGCGGTATTTTCAGGAGTTGACAGCAAACCGTATGCCTCGGTAAATCTTTTCATTGACGGCACAGAACTTCACAAATTTTCCGTGCCGTCGGCCGACCCACAAGCGGTAAAGGGTTTCTCCTACTACGGCCTTACGAACTTGGAAGTCGGGGCACACTATTATGAATTTAAGGCTGCCGATGAGAAAGGAAAATGGCAGCAGGCTCTGAACGGTTCCTTTATGGTGAATAGACCTTCTATCATTCAATTTACTGCAGAGGCTAAACCCACAACCGTAGCTACCGGACAGAACAACTCTGCGACAATTGCTGCCTGCTTAAAAGATAATAAAGGACGGCCGTTACCCGGCCAAACAATTTTATTTCGTACCGGCTTTCCGGGATTTTTTACACCGCAAAATGGCGAAGCGGTTACCGATGTCCTGTGTCAGGCAAAGATTAGTTTTACCCCTGATTCCAGCGGCAATGCTATTATTACGGCTATTTCACCTTACGGCCCTTGTGCTTCAATTCCCATAACCTGCACTTCACCAGCCGTAGGTATAACCTTTGAATTCCACCCGGCCGGCGATAATTCTTTTAAGGTAAAATCTTATGTAAAGAATTTTACTGATGAAAAACTTGCATCGAACCAGTCGGTTAAGTGGCGCTTGAAGCCGTCTGCCCAGTGTATCTGGACAAAAGGACCCGATCGCAAGACAAACAATAGGGGTGAGGCCGGTGGTGTTTTTACCGTCGGGTCATCAGAATCACAAACGGTGAGTGTTACGGTAACCCATATCCCGACGGGCGTTTCGGGAACCGGAACTTTCGTATACGGAGGATATGACGGAATCCAATTTCTTCCGTGGAAAAAGTTGGGGAGAGCTACCGAATGGTGTGAATGGTCTTCAAGCGGATATTTTGCGGTCAGGCATGGAAACGGTTCCGGATTATCCATATACCGAATATCTGATTGGTCAAAGGTTTGGTCTAAAAAAGACGTTTCAGGCAGATATCATTCGTTTTTCTTTTCCCCGGACGGGGGAAAACTGGCAACCGGCGTTTTTAAAGGTAAAGATAAAATTGCCGTTTTAAAAGTTCCCGGCGGAAGCGTGGATAAGGTATGGGATATTGCTGCGGATAGTGAGGCAAAAACAGCGGATAAATCTTTGGGCTGGCAGGATAACTACATTTATTCAATCCGGGACGACAACGTGATACAAAAATGGTCGACGTCAGGCAAACTTAAGATGACCTTCAGTCATAACGCTGAAATCCAGGAACTCCGGTTTAACCCGGTTAATAAATCTCAATTTGCTGCAGTGGACAAGTATGGAGAATTGAGGATATGGGATACAGAGAGGTCTTCTCCCATAAAAACGATGAAGGTAGAGTCAATTCCTACGGGAAAACTTAAATGCCTTTCATGGAGCAACGATGGAAAATATCTTTCAGTAGGATCCGGTACCGGCGATACCGGTATGATTTATACCTTTGACACTTCCAACTGGAGCAAAAGCGGTTTTGATTTTCCTGAACTTAAAAACGTCAATTCCCTGGATTACAACAGTGATTCTTCCCGGCTGGCCGTGGGGCACGATAACGGCCTGATTGTTTGTAATACAGATACGTATGGAATCGAATATTATAATAACCATCCGGTACACCATGTTCGTTGGAGCCCTGACGGCTCTATGCTGGCGGCCGGCGGACAGATATACGTCTTTGATGATTTCAATCTCAACGGTCCGAAAATTCAGATTTCCACTCCTCAAAGCGGCAGTTCCTACATATCTAATTCCGTTAAAATCGCCGGAAAAATTACAGATCCTCACGGTATCCGGTCAGCTACTGTTTCCGTCAATGAGGGTGTGCCGGAATCATTGTCCCTTTCTCCCCAAGGTTTTTTTACCCGGACGGTTTCTCTGGCCGAGGGTCGGAACCAAATCTTAATCCAGGCAAGAAACCAAATAAAAAATAAGTCATCTTATACAATGTTCGTTAAGCGATTAACCGATTCCATACCGCCGGTTTTAACACAGCCCCATGTTGATGCAGGCATCGGTTTAAAAGGGACAAAATTCAAATTTTCCGTCTGTGTTTATGATGGAGATTCAGGTATCGACACTTCAAAAGTGACGGCTGGAATTCGGCTTCCGGATGGCAATATGTTGGCAACGGTTCAGCTTTATGATGATGGCGAACACTCGGATAAAAAGCCCGGGGACAGGGTGTTTGGAAACTTGTGGGATTCATCCAAAGCCGGGGAAGGATTACATTCCGTGGATTTTTATGCCTTTGATAAGACGGGCAATTCATCTGACCTTGTTAACGGGGTTACCCTGTTTGTATATGACAGACCTGTAATTACAGAACCTTATCTGTCGACAACAAGCCCCCTTTCAAGTGATCCGGTTACGGCAAATGCGTATATTAGGGACACATCGGGGGTTCAGTCTGCTTTTTTGCTTTTTTCAATAACGGCAGGAAATTCATGGAAGTCAATCCCGATGTATTCTACCGGTCTTGATTATAGAGTCAGAATTCCGGCGCAGAAAACCGGAACGGTTTATTACAAAGTTATGGCCCGTGATGTTCTTGGGTATGGGAGCGAAACCGGTGCTTATGCATACGAAGTTCAGGATAGTACGAAGCCGGTTGTAATAATACAACGGCCTGCAACGGTGGCGGAGACCACGACATCCCAATCCTGGATCATTGTTTCAGGGCAGGTGATCCATGCAAAAGACGTTGGGCTAAAAAATGTGACATGCAATACAGGGGCTGAGAATACGGGCACATTAGAAGAATGGACATTCAAAATATCCTTAACCAAAGGGGTGAATACGATTACCATTGCTGCAGAGGATCAGAACGGAAAACTGGCGAGTGATTCCATTGAAATAACTTATGCGCCGTCCTCCCTGCCTGTACCGGTTTTTTCACCTCCTGCTCCGGATGTTTTCACAGATCGTCTTTGGGTTGGAATCAGTTTTCCAACCAAAGAAGCAACGATTCACTATACCACGGACAACTCTGAGCCCACCGTCGCCTCTCCGATTTTTTCATCACCCGTTCTTATCGAAAAAACAACAACGATTAAGGCAAGGGCTTTCAAGTCCGGCCAGCCCCCAAGCCCAACGGCGACCGGAACTTACACTTTCATAAAAAAGGAAAGGGACAAGACTCGGAAAACAAAGTTACCTCCAAAAAACAGCACGGTTGTTTTAAACAAAAAGTCCGATTCAAGCGGAGATTGGTCAATTCAGATCGAATCCCTTAAGAACAAAAAATTTGCCGAGAAAACAATTGCAGAACTTAAAAATGAAGGATACCCGGCATACTACATTACGGTAACGTCTCCCGGAAAAAGCACATGGTACAAAATAAGGACGGGTTCTTTCAAAAACAAAGCCCAAGCACAGAGGGCTCTTAACCGGTTAAAGAAATATCAAGACAGGGCAATTATTGTTTTTAATAAAACAACCGAGATTGCTAAAAACAATAAAGCGTCTACGGTTGAGGATAAAGAAGATCAGCAACCCAAAACTCCTGCTTCGCCTGTTTCGAATCCAAAGGAAACCTCTTCCCTTCCATAAAAACAAGAAGCCGTCAGCAAGCAAGAAAAACAGACTTCAGAAGCTTCCATTATGAGACCTTTGAAAAATGCTCAATTTTGTTTAAGGCCAAGGACAATTCTGCAGGATAGCAGAATTGGACAGCTTTCAAGCTGCCCGCAAGGGCGAGGGGCATGGACGCCCCGAGTCAACGCGAAAATTTTAACCACAGGAATACATTGAGTATTTTGAGGATTAAAATTTGAGTCTGACGCAGGAATTGGGCAAAAGGGAGCGTTTTGCAAAGGTCTCATTACGTCATTCCCTTCACGTTCTAAGGTCTGACGGAGCATTTTCAATATTCGGTCGTTATCATCTATAATAAGAATACGTGCCATGAATTTTTTCATTATCAACAACGGTGCGTTACACTCACTGCTTACGAAAAGTCGGAATGTCGACCATTTTTATAAGGATACCAGTCCTCTTTTCGAAGCTCATTCACTTTAACCACTGCTATTTCATTGGCGCTGGTGTTAAAAACAATTTTTCTTCCCTTTTTTCCGCCCACATCCTCGGAAACAATGCGGATCTTTTTTTGGGCAAGTGTTTGTCTTGCTATTTTTATGTTGTCTATGCCAATGTTTTTGGGGGAAAGCTTGGGATGATAAGCTCCCCCAAAAATTTGAGCCTCAAGATATTTTAATTTTGATCCAACATTTATCATCATATGAATAAGGGTCGGTATGGCAACATTCCCATAGCGGGCGGTAGCCTGCTCCTTCTCATAAATAAAGGGAAACTGGAAATGATTCACACCGCCGGTCCGCCTGCGCTGATCATATATATAGACCGCTACACACGACCCGATCACCGTTGATATAACGGTCGGTCTGGTGGACACATATATGAATCCGGGATGCAGAAAATAGTTGTCCGGAACAGGGCGATTTGATTCCTTGGTCATATCCTTGTCCTAATCCAAAGTTGTAACCCATCAATTAGGTGACGAATAGTCTTTGTAATTATATCATTATTTAACACGGGTTTCATAAAAAAACCTTTAATGACAATAGGATCTGCCTGTGCGAGCGAATACGAACAGGCAGGCGCAGACAAGAAAAAATTTATTTAGAAATTCTTGAAATCATCATCCAGAGGAATAATCTGCTTAGGATTAACCTCTCTTGCATTGTGAATGACGATATTTTTTTTAAGAGGAACTGCAAGTGTTTTGCCTATAGCTGCTTTTGGGGCGTTATCTCGATAACGAAGAACATCCCTGTCATTTTTTGCTTTGCCTCCCACAAGAGCGACAAGTTCATTGACAAAACCCTTCATCTGTTCGGCCTGGGCGTTCATCTCTTCAGAAGCAGAAGCAGATTCTTCGGCGTTGGCCGCATTCTGCTGAACAACCTTTTCGAGTTCGGATACCGCCGTATTGACCTGTCCAATGTCCTGGGCCTGCTCATTGGAGGCCGCTGCAATCTCACTTACCAGTTCATTGACCTTTGAAGAGCTTTCAGCAACTTTGCCAAATTCCTGGTTTGTTTTGGTCACTAATTCTGAGCCCTCTTTTACCCTTTTCACGGTACCTTCGATAAGATCTGCGGTATTTTTAGCCGCGTCCGCCGCCCTTATGGCAAGGTTTCTGACCTCGTCCGCCACAACTGCAAAACCGGCTCCGGCCTCACCGGCCCGGGCAGCCTCAACCGCAGCATTGAGGGCCAGCAAGTTGGTTTGAAACGCAACTTCATCGATGGTCTTGACAATTTTTTGTGTTTCTTGGCTTGCCTTTGAAATTTCCTGCATGGATCCGGTAAGTTCGGTCATGGAATCGTTGGCCTTGTCAATAACCTGGTTGGCCTCTTTCATAAGGTTATCCGCCTGGTTGGCATTGTCGGCATTCTGTTTGGTCATAGAAGACATCTCTTCCAGAGACGAAGAAGTTTCTTCTATTGAAGCAGCCTGCTCACTGGAACCTTCCGCCAGTTGTTGACTGGCCGAAGATACTTGCGCGGATGCCGAAGCGACCTGGTCGGTGCCTTCGTAAAGACCCATGCTGATTCGATCGATGGGTCGGGCAATTGACCGAGCCATTAAATATGATAGCACCAGACCCCCAACGGCAATAAAAATTATCACACCAAAAATAATATAAAATATTTTCGCCAATTCCTTTTTAACATCATCGATGTAAATGCCTGATCCGATGATCCATTGCCATTCAGAGAAAAGTTTTACATGAGAAGTTTTGGGCACCGGTTTGGCTTCGCCGGGTTTAGGCCAGTAATAATTAGTGTCTGAACGAAAAGTCATGATTTTGCGGGTAAATCGAGGCACAAA
>CAZDAB010000071.1:0-10320 GCA_964502855.1 uncultured Desulfobacteraceae bacterium
GAACTCTGGCTTCGAACCGGGGAACATCTCATGCTGACAGGATGCTCTACTCTGGCAGCCATGTTCATCGGAATTCCCATTGGTATTCTACTTTTTCGGGCCACCTATCTGCGAGGGCTACTGATGGGTGTCATTGGTATTCTTCAGACCATACCCAGCCTGGCCATGCTGGTCTTTTTGCTGGCACTGCTCAAAAAAATCGGTGTACTACCTGCCCTTATTGCCCTTACCCTCTATGCGTTGCTGCCCATTGCCAGAAACACCCTTACAGGACTTGAGGAAGTCTCCGCTGAGGTAATGGAGGCTGCCCAAGGAATCGGTATGCGAGAATACCAGCAACTCATGATGGTCAGGATACCTTTGGCCGCGCCGGTGATTGTGGCCGGCATCCGAACTGCGGCAGTGGTGGGGGTAGGTATCGCCACCCTTTCGGCGTTCATCGGAGCCGGCGGACTGGGCCAGTTCATTAATCGTGGCCTGGCGTTAGCCAATACAAAACTCATTCTTCTCGGTGCAATTCCCGCTGCACTGCTCGCCGTGGTTGTAGACTTTTCCATCGGGGCTTTTGAGTGGGCGCTTCGGCCGGAAAGAAAAAGGGATAAAAAAGGATCGGTTCAGTGGTTGATGCGACGGCTGGCCTTTATGTTACCCGTTGCTTTAGTTCTGATCAGTGTCATTACCTACGTCACAAAACCCGGATGGATTTCCCAATCAGCAACACAATTGGAAACCGGTCACAGAATTATCAGGATTGGAACCAAGAATTTTACCGAACAGCTCATCCTTGGGGAAATGATGGCTCAGCTGATTGAGACAAAGACCGATTTAATTGTGGAACGCCGGTTTAACCTTGGCGGTACAATGATCTGTCACGGGGCTTTGGTCAACGGAGAAATCGACCTTTATGCCGAGTACACAGGGACCGGATTGACTGCGGTTCTAAAACATCCGGTGATTTCCGACCCCGAGGAGGCCTTGAGCCATGTCACCCGGGCTTACCATGAACGTTTTGATGCGCAATGGCTGAAGCCTTTCGGATTTAACAATACATACGCCATTACGGTCCGTGAAGCGGATGCAAAGAAGAACCAATGGAACCGGATCTCTGATCTTAAAAATACCGCTATAGAGCTACGGGCGGGCTTCACGGCAGAATTTGCGGAGAGGCCGGATGGGTATCCGGGACTTCGCCGGATCTATGGGTTACGATTCGGTGAGGTCCGGGATTTTGATCCTGCACTCATGTACGAAGCCGTGGCCAAAGGGGGAGTGGATGTGATCTGCGCCTTTGCCACTGACGGGCGTATTGCAGCATATCACTTAAAACCTCTCAAAGATGACCGGAATTTTTTCCCTCCATATCATGCTGCCCCTGTGATCAGAGAAGAACTCTTGAAAACCTATCCGAAACTTGGTGATGTGCTATCACTTTCCGGAGGACTCATTGACAATGCTACGATGCAGCATTTGAATTTTGAGGTGGATGGGAAAAAAAAGAAGAACAGCTGAGGTGGTAGAAGAATTTTTAAAAGCAAAGGGAATTCTTTAAAAACGAAAAAATATAAGTTGGAAAAAGAACTTCAAAAAAATAAAATAAGATCTGTGATATCTAATAGTTGAACTCATTGAAAATATGAGGATTGGACTTCCGCCGCCCTGTGCCTATCAAAAGCTTTGTCGTTCTTTCTTGTCAAATTTTGGATATAACGGACGAATGTCCATGCTTCGACGGCTGTTTTCGGTCTTTTAATCGGTCTTTTAGCGTTTACGCACACGGCTGAACTCGATGTGAACGAAATCACTGTCAAATGGCTGCCTGAAAACAAAATTGTTTTTTATCAAACAAAGGCAGTTGTATTTCAAAAAGTGTCTCAAATAAGGTGCAAGAGCAATTCATCCATAGAGAGCTACGCCTCCAGTTTGACATCCTTTGCGCTTTCCCACATGCCATGGATGTTGCAGAATGCTAAGGCGTAGATGGTTCCGGGTTTTGTAATTTTCATGCTTGTGGTCGCATTGTGATTTGTATACACGGAGCCGGTGTTGGGTCCATCAACGGATTCACCGTGGGCACAGAACTCGAAGGTCCCAACGTGATACGTGAACTTCTCACCCTCAGGCTGGAAGAAGACCTGGATCCAGCGAATGTGGTGCTCAGTGGTATTGGGATGGGCAATTTCCTTGCCAAGGGAGACTTTAACATCAAAAAATGTCCCGGATGCCACACTGTCCGGACATTCAATCACCGGTACATGTTTTTCCTTTTTCCAGTCAGCTTCCTGGAAATGCTCACCTAACTTTTTCATTACATACCTCCATTTCACTCGCCACAGGCTTTTAATTCACCCGCCTGTGGGATTTTTTTCTGTATTTATCGCCTTGTTTTTTGAGTTTCTTAGAAGTGGTTTCAAAACCTTCAATCAGGTTCAAAGTCAAGGCGGAGCTAGGGATTCAAACGCAGGAATATATTTAATATTTCGAGTATTGAATCCCTCGGTCCAACACAGAAATTGGGCCTGAGGGGAGGTTTTGAAACCACTTCTAATCACATCCTACAATGGATACATTTGTCAGACTTCGAAATTCTCCCCATCAATTATACCTTGCAGGTTTTCCGAAGTAGAGATAAGTTCGAAACGCGCTTAAATATTACAACAAACAATATAGCGTAAGTCAAGAATATTCAGTCTGTTAATAAAAACGCCTGGAGAACAAATGAATATCTTGATAAGCATTAGTCGGTTTGAACATTGATAGCTTCTGGGTTACGCCCGTAGTAGTCAAAAATATTTCTTCTATATTTTGATTCTTTTGGCAGTTATCGGTATGTTTTTCGAAGTGAGATTCCGGAATTAATTCTTCTACTACAACATAAATCATTGCTCCTGCGGCAAATGCAAGAGAATAAGGAAGAATGGGTCTCATGAGTGTAACTGCAACAGCGCCAAGTACTCCAGCGGTTGGTTCTACTACTCCGGACAATTGTCCGTACCATAAAGCTTTGAGTCTCGAAAAGCCTTCTCTGCGTAGCGGAACCGAAACGGCGGTGCCTCAGGAATATTCTGTATCCCTATGCCGAGAGCCAAAGCCATAGCTCCGCCAGGCGAAGCTGTCGGTAAATCAGAGGATAGAGAACCGAATGCCACGCCCACAGCCAACCCTTCCGGTATATTATGAATTGTAATGGCCAGAACCAATAATACGCTTCTTCGCCAGCTAGTGCCAATTCCTTCGGCCTTGTCTTCAGGGAATCCGGGGTGTAGATGAGGCAGGAGCTTATCGATAAGCCAAAGAAAAGCGCCACCCAAAAGGAACCCTGAAGTTGCCGGAACCCAGGCGGGTAAATTTGACCCCTCAGCCATTTCAATTGCCGGAGCCAGCAAGGATCAGTATGAGGCTGCAATCATTACACCAGCAGCAAAACCAAGCATGGCGTCTAAAATTTTACGATTGATGCTTTTAAAGAAGAACACCAAACCCGAACCCAAAGCCGTCATAAACCAGGTAAACAGAGTCGCGATAAGTGCCTGATAAATTGGATGTAGGTTAGAAAAATATTCTAATATAACAGTTACTTCCATGGAGGAGTTATCTTTCTTTCCATAAACAATACCATGTATCTTCCATTCTCGAATCGCCTTAGGCACATTCGGGTTTAGTTCATTTTCGCTGGAAATGTGTCCGGAATATTTTCCGGCCACGGTAAGATAATCCATTGTTGAATAAAATTCGAATTTATGATGATCTATGAACGAAGGCGCTGAGATGTTGGCCGGGTTATTGATTTTCGGGATGGTGGCGGGGGGAATCTTCCCCAACTATATTATCGAGCTGTCCAAATCCGCCGCCTTGACGTTGATGTAAGAAACCACAGGTCCTTTCACAAGTGATACGGGTGTAAATCCGTATGTATTTATGAACGAAGAATTTTTCCATAGATCATCTGCCGATTATTGTGCTCGGGCCATTCTCAAGGCTTTTGATGAATTTCAGGCCAAATTCAGGATCATTACGCAACGGGCCAGAGGACGCTTCGATAATCAGGATTGGCATGGAATGAAAGCCGATGCAGACGAAAGGCTGGATCTATATAAATTCGTGGTGGATGAAATTGTTGCTGAGTTCAGACGGCTGTTGGGCAGTCGAGTCAAAGACGAGAGCGTCTGGATCGACATCAAAAGCGCCTATTCAACCTTAAGCAATGAGCTGGATGTATGGGAATTGGCGGAAACTTTTTTTAATTCGGTGACCCGGAAAATATTTGCCACGGTGGGGGTAGATCCGCAAATAGAATTTGTGGACACGTGTACTCGGACACAGCCCCCCCGGGTAATCCGGCTCCCGTATCGCACCTATGCCGGAGACCGCTCAACCCCGATGCTGATGGAAGCCATACTCCGCGATTACAAACATCAAGCGGCTTACGAGAATTTGCAGCGCGATGCACGTTTGGTCGCTGAAAAGGTTGATAACCATCTTCGAATCAGCGGGGATTCGCCATATTTCAATCGTGCAGAGATGTTGACTTCTGTCTTTTATCGCGGCAAGGGCGCCTATCTGATGGGTCGGATTTTCATGGGTTCGGATTTCTTCCCTCTGGTTCTTGCGTTGCTCAATACGCCGGGGGGAATCGTTGTGGACGCCGTACTCTCGGATGAGGACGACGTTAGTATTTTATTCAGCTTTACTCGTTCTTATTTCCATGTCGATGTCAAAAAACCTTCTGAGTTGGTGAGTTTTTTAAAGACCATCATACCACGGAAGCGCATCACCGAACTCTATATTTCCATCGGTTACAACAAACACGGAAAGTCCGAGTTGTATTGCGATATGCTTCGTCACCTGAGCCGTTCCGACAAAAAATTCGAAATTGCCGAAGGAGAAAGAGGCATGGTTATGGAAGTGTTCACTATGCCTGACTACGACCTGGTATTCAAGGTGATCAAAGATCATTTTGCCTATCCCAAACATACCACACGGGATGAAGTTATGGGCAAATACGACCTTGTGTTCAAGCATGATCGGGCCGGTCGCCTGATGGATGCGCAGGAATTCGAGTATCTGAAATTCAGCCGAAACCGGTTTTCAGACGAGTTGCTGGACAGCCTGCAGCGCAATGCCGCTCGAAATGTGTTGGTCGGCCATGAGCAAGTTGTGATCAGACATGCGTATATCGAGCGCCGGGTGGTCCCGTTGAACATTTATCTTAAGGAAGCGGATGAGGCTCGGGCGCGGGCAGCTACTGTGGATTACGGCAACGCCATCAAAGACCTGGCCGTGTCAAACATCTTTCCCGGAGATCTGCTGGTCAAGAATTTCGGTGTCACTCGCCACGGCCGGGTTGTCTTTTACGACTACGACGAACTTTGTTTGTTGTCCTTCTGCAATTTCAGAGTCATGCCTCAACCCCAAACCTATGAGGAGGAAATTTCTTCCGAAGTTTGGTTTGGTGTCGGCAGCAACGACGTGTTTCCCGAAGAGTTACAAAACTTTTTGGGTTTAAAGCGGAGTCTGAGAAAAATTTTTATTGCCCACCACAGTGAGTTGTTCGATGTGACGTTTTGGCGGAAAATCCAGTCCCGTATCAATGCCGGAGAGCTCATCGAGATCTTTCCATATGGAGAAAGGAATCGACTCTCCAATCGAGGCCTTTAAAAATGTTACGTTTTCCCGATTTCTATGTCCGGCACTTTCCTTTGGTTTACCCCTTAAACTGTTCTTCTTCGGTGGAACCTTTCAAGGCGGATGTCGTAGTCTCGCCCCCGGTGATAACCATTTGAACTTCGTCGTAATAGCCAGCCCCTACAAAAGATTGGTGCTTCACTGCACTGTAGCCCAGATCACGTTCCATCTGGAATTCATGCTCCTGGAACCGTGAATAGGCGGCCATACCTTCCGCTTTATACTCGTGGGCCAATTCAAACATGGCTGCATTTAATGTATGGAAACCAGCCAGGGTGACAAATTGAAATTTATACCCCATGGTTCCCAGTTCCTCCTGAAATCTCCGGAGCATGGCATCATCCATATGCAGCTTCCAGTTAAACGAGGGTGAACAATTATAGGCCAGCAACTTATTCGGGAATTTCTCCAAGATTGCCTGGGAGAATTCTCGGGCTTCTCCCAGATCCGGCGTCGATGTTTCACACCATATCATGTCCGCATAGGGAGCATAGGACAGTGCTCTGGCAATGGCAAGTTCCAGGCCGCCTTTTAATTCGAAATAACCCTCCACGGTTCTCTTTCCGGTCAAGAACGGCCGGTCGATAGGATCTATGTCGCTTCGGGTTAAACGGGCGCCTCTGGCATCTGTTCTTGCCACCATTAGTGTGGGTACCCCCAAAATGTCGGCGGCAAGCCGGGCAGTCGTAAATTTGCGCAAAAATTCAGAGGAGGTTGCCAGAACCTTCCCTCCCATGTGACCGCACTTTTTCAAAGAGGATATTTGATCTTCCAGATGAACCGCGGCCGCTCCGGCCTCGATGCATGCTTTGACCAATTCAAAAGCATTGAGGGGCCCGCCGAAACCGGCCTCGATATCCGCGACAATGGGGGCGAGCCAATATATATTGCCTCTGTTATGCAAGTGCTGAAGTTGGTCGGCTCGAATCAGCGCATTATTTATTTTTCTGACCACCGTCGGGACGCTGTCAGCGGGATACAGACTCTGATCCGGATAGGTCTGTCCGGCAGTATTTGCGTCGGCCGCCACCTGCCAGCCGCTGAGATATATGGCTTTCAGCCCTGCCAATACCTCTTGCACGGCCTGATTGCCGGTCAATGCGCCCAGTGCCTGAACATAAGGTTCCGAGCGCATCAGATGCCAGAGTCTTTCAGCCCCCAAACGGGCGAGGGTGTATTCGATCTGAACCGAACTGCGAAGTTTTACCACCTGCTCAGCGGTGTAAGGGCGTTCAATTCCTTCCCATCTCGGTTCTTTTTTCCATGATTCTGCAAGTGCCTCGGCTTGTTGCTTTCTATCCATATCAATTCCTCCATTGCCTTAGTCGAGATGGTCATATGCCGCTAATGTCAAAAACTCCCGTAAATTTTCGTTGGTGATCAGCCCGACGAATATTCTGCCTACCAGTTCGAATTTGCCGGAAGCTCGGCGAGTAAGTGATGCCGGCCGCATAATAAGACCCTGATTTTGCCATAGGTCACTTAATTACTCCATATCTTGTCCCACCGCCGATCGCTATTCTTCTTGGATCCCCGGAAAGATGTCATAAACATAATCGTGGACATCCAACGCAGAGTTGTTCAGCGTGCCTTCATGAACGCGCTTGACGACTTCCTCGCGGGAGAGGGTGAAAATCGCCTCAAGAAACTGCACGCGCTCCTGCTCGTTCGCCGGTGCCAGGACGAAGAGTACGCGGGCGCTGTGCTGAATGTAACGGGGCGACAGCAGCTGGCGCTTCAGGATCTCCATAATAACGGGCGCCTTAGCGCGGTCAAAGCGGCCCGGATTGCCGAGTCGGTCCAGCTCTGCAAAGAACTCAGAGGTCCATTCGTTGTGGTAGTCCCACAACCTCTGGAACAGCTCCTTGGTGAAGCGGATCCCGGCCTTGACCTCGAAGGCGTCTTCAGCCGGCATGAGCCCATCCTCGGTGAGGGCAGGCCGTTTTAGGTAACCATCCTTAGTGATGACGGCCTGGTTATGGAGAAGGGTCCACAGCCACGAAACATCGATCCGGTAGGTAGCAAGATCATTCATGAAACGCAGCGAAAGCTCGTAGTCGTCGATGGCAGCTGCGAAGTTACCGTTGATAATCTGGAAGCCGTAGTTCGCCGCCATATAGAAGGCATGCTGGATGTGCTCAATAGTGATATCACCCTTGGGTACACCGTAGATACCGTCCCAGAGTTCTTCCTTGAAGAGCTTCTCAGGCATGCTGAACATGTCCTCGGTAACGACCCAGGGTGTGATCTTACCCTCCGGGTTCAATAAACCGCAGGATTCCAGCAGGAGCCGCTCTGCCTCCACAAGACCACTGGCAACCGTAGGCACCGATTTGTCTTTCACCTTCACTTCCTGTGGCGGCGCATCGAGGATCGCCTGGAGCTGCGTTACGGGAGCCTGCAAAGGTGCATTGCCGGCAGCGACATAGGCCGGATCGGGGCTGGCAACCCAACTTTGCCGATAGGCATCGTAGAGTTGTCCCTTCACTCCTCCAGCAAGGATCTCTTCCAGGGTAGGCTGTCGACCTGCGGGCAGCTGCTCCTCGGGCACAAAGATGAGACCCAGCAAACGCTCTCGTATCTTGTCGATGACCATCGCACGCAGTGCCAGTGGGTTATACTGCGATCGGCCGTAGGGATCCGTCGGTTGGTAAATCATTACCGCCGCCATACCGCCAATGGGACCCCCCTGGCTGAACTCGCCATTCTTCATGCCGGCCATGAGCATCATCAGCGCGTTATACCGCTGATATGCAATCATATTCGGGCTGGCCATGCCGATCAACTGCGGATCCGGAAACACGCCCTGTGGATCATCCTTCCACATCTCAATAAGGCTGGCCAGGTAGTCCCAACGGCCGACGTTCGTCCCAAGGAGCCTGCGTCGAAATACCCAGGTAATAACAGGCAGAAACCGGCCCGCATTCCCTTCTTCGTAGAGGACTTTGATTTTAATGGTCCCGGGCTGGACACCGATCAAGCCTTCCACCCTTACCAGAAGCTTCTCTACAATGAGAGCTTCCAGAGGGGTCTGAATCTTTGGGATGTAGTAGTATACACCAGTACCGGTCCGTGCGAGAGACTCATAGTTGTTGAGCGCCCAGAGGAGAGTGATGGGAATCATACCATGCACCGGTCGGCCTTGGACTGTTATGTGGTCATACCGCACATGGATGCTCGGAGGCCGGGCAAACCGGGTCGGCCACTTCGCCGGGGGTTCTTTGATCTTATACCCGCGTGTTTTGCCTTTCCCCTTAACTTCATAGGCGCGGTTGGCCCAAGAGCCTTCGAAGATCTCTTTCGCGTTCTCCAGGGCCGCGAAAATCCCTATCGGCTGATTTTCGAGCGCGCCGTCGGGCCGGAAATGGGTTGGCGAGGCGTCTTCAAAATCCGGCATATTCATGGGCGCCGGGCTGTTCAAGGCTTTGAAAGCCATGTCCAGCGGATGCCACGGCCCGGTGAGTTCCAAGCCGGGATTCATCAACGGGTGGGCGTCCTTCGGGATGGGCGCTTCGTCGTTGAGCCGCCAGCGCCACTCGCTGTCCCGACCGAGAAAGTTATCAATCAAGCCCTGGACGATCCGGCGATATGTCCAGAACTGCTCCGTTACGGGATCCTCAAACGTGTCGTCCCACTTGGGCCAGTCATATTTCTCGCGGACCGGCGAGGGAGAATGCAGTAGCGTCCGGCGCGCGGTGAGGGCTGCGGCGATCTCGGAATGCAGCTCTTGAGCCAGTGCGGCAATCTCCTGTTCCACATTGACTTTTCGACCGTTTATGGTTTTGGTTCCGAAAAGTCTTGGGAAGGCCTGGAGAATGTCCTCGCGAATTATAGCCTTGTCCACAACGTTTAAAGTTCTTTCTCTTTCTTCTGAAGTTTGTTGTGCCATTTGCTCAACTCCTTTAATCCGAACGTTTCTACTGCTCAGTCATTACGTGAATGAAATAACCTTAGTATTAATGACAAAAAATAACTATAAAAAAATAATAGTCAATACGGAAAACCACTATTTTTTTTGGATTTTTAGCTCAATTACTAAATTCCTTCAACAGGTGAGCAACAAGGATATAAGTCAGGTTACCAACATGAAGGGATAGGAACGGACTTTGTATTACATCCTCTAATTGACGCTCGACCAAGTTTCACCCATGTACAACATTTTGTAGCTTGTCAAGACAATAGCACAGAGCGAAGTATAAAATCATTGCCATCAATAAAACCACTCCCAGTTGAACAACAATATTCGTCTTTAAACTCCGAATATACATAATGAAACTTGTAAGTATAAATGTATCATTATTGTCAAATTATTTCCTTTTATGACAACAAATTAACCCATATTATCCTGAAGTGTTTTTTGTGACATCAATTGGTTTTCAAGGAATTTTAATTTCTTCTTTAACTCCTTTTCCTGCTTCCAGCGTTCTGTTACATCCCTTATAATTGACGCTGTACCGATAATTTCATTCTGACGGTCCCGAACAAGCAATATGGTGAATTCTACTGATATCGTCCTTCCATCCTTTCGTATAGCAGGTACTTTAAGAAGTTCCTTCCCGTACCTGGTTTCACCCGTTTTCATAACCCGTTGGTAACCTTCCCAATGTCGTTGACGTAATTTTTCGGGGATAATGAGGT